>NZ_QRZD01000008.1:0-11874 GCF_003464565.1 Collinsella sp. AF14-35 | reverse complement strand
CCCCCCCGCGAAAAGCCGCGCCGCCAGCGCCCCGCGCGCCGGCCAGCAGCAGTTTGCCGCCCCGCAGCAGCAGCGCCCCGCCGCCATGCCCCAGCAGCAGCCGACGCCTCGCGCCGCCGCTCCCGACCCGCTTGCCGTGGCAGACCCCTTCGCGCCTAGCGTCCCCGACCCCGCCGCCGCACCCATCCCGGTGCCGCAGACCGTCTCGCGCGACGCGCTTGCCGGCATGGGCGGAGCCGCCGCGACCGGTGCCGCCGTGGGCCTAGGCGCCGCAGCCGGCATCGCTTCCAACATGGCGAGCACTCGCGCCCCGCAGCGCCCGCTCGCCCAGCTCGTCGACGTCGTGAGCGGCGAGAGCCATAGCATCACCTCCGCACAGGTGACCATCGGTCGCGAGCGCTCAGTTTCCGACATTGCCCTGCGCGACCCCAACGTGTCGCGCCGCCACGCCCAGCTCACCTTTACGGGCTCGGATTGGTCGATCGAGGACCTCAATTCCACCAACGGCACACTCGTCAACAACCGCCGCATTACGCGCTGCCCGCTGCGCAACGGCGATCTGCTGACGTTTGGCCTGAGCACCTTTGAATTTAGGGGATAGTCGCTTATGAACATCGATATCGTCCTTTTTGCAGGCCGCATCGTCCTGGTCGCCCTGCTCTATATCTTCCTGTTCGCCGTCATGAAGACCGGCGTGGGACTTGTGCGCGGACAGCGCCGCGACTCGGCTATCTGGACGATCGATGTGGACAAGGGCCCGCGCGGCATCCGTGGCATCCACGTAGACATGCTCGGCCCCGTCATCGTCGGTCGCTCGCCATCTTCGGACATCTGCATCAACGAACCGTTCGTCTCGGCCTCGCATGCGCGCTTTTCGCTGCAGGGCCCGGCGCTCATCATCGAGGACCTCAACTCGCTTAACGGCACGCTCGTCAACGGCCGCCAGCTTGTGGAGCCCGCAACGCTGCGCGAGGGCGACGAAGTCCAGATTGGCGACGTGGTCATGAAGGTGAACCGTCGATGATCGACGAGGAGAACAAGTCCGCAACTATGACCGAGGCACCGGCTGCCGCCACAGCTGCGCCGGCCCACGCCGCTCCGGCGGGCTCCGCACCCGTGGAACCCGAGGACACCGTGTTCTCCCTGCCTCTTTCGCATGTAACGCATGATATTTCGGATCTCGCCGATAACGAGGACGAAGAGAATGCCGTAGCGGCGCCCATCGGCGCACATGCTGCGGAACAGCCCACAGCGTCCGAAGCAACCCCGGCGCCGGCTCACTTTGCAGAGCCCGTAGCCGCGGCAATCAACGAGAGCGCTGCGGTGTTTGCGGCACCCGAGCCCGCCGCGCCGGCGTTTCCCATAGCCCCGGCATCCGAGGTTGCGCCCGCGTCTACGCCGGCGCCCGAGCCTATAGACGTCAGCCCGCAAGACGACGAGTCGACCGCCCGCGCGCCCGAGGAGCCCGGCTCCCCGGACACCGGCGATTCCGAATCAAACGCCGAGACCGACACCGTCTCTCCCGGTGACACAGCCGAGATCGACGTTGCCGCCGTTGAGACCAAGCTCAAAGACCCCGGCTCGACCATGAGCTTTGAGCCCCTGACCGAGGAGCGCATCGAGACCGACTCGACCTATGATGCCGGCACCACCACGCAACTCATGTGGGGCGCCCGCTCTGACGTTGGCTGCGTACGCCCGCACAATGAGGATTCCTACCTGGTGCAGTCGCCGCTCTTTTGCGTATGCGACGGCATGGGCGGTCACGCCGCCGGCGAGGTGGCCTCTTCTATCGCTGTCGAGACCATCGCCAAGACAGCTCCTCAGTCTGCCGACGCAGCACGCCTGGCCGCAGCCGTCGAGGCAGCCAACGCCGCCGTAATCGAGGCGGCCCTGAACGGCCTGGGCAAGCCCGGCATGGGCTGCACAGCCACTTGCGCCTATATCGAAAACGACACGCTCGCCATCGCCCACGTGGGTGACTCTCGCGCCTACCTGCTCCACGAGGGCACGCTCATCCGCGTGACCCGCGACCACTCCTACGTGGAGGAGCTCGTGGACGCCGGTGAGATTACGGCAGACGAGGCTCGCGTCCACCCAAACCGCTCGGTCATCACCCGTGCGCTGGGCTCGGACCCCGCCATGTATGCCGACCACTTCACTCTGCATATCGAGGAAGGCGACCGCCTGATCCTGTGCTCCGACGGCCTTTCGAGCATGATTCCCGATAGCGATATCGAGAACATCGCCACGCAGTCCTCAACCGCGCAAATCTGCGTCGACAACCTAGTGGACGCGGCGCTTGCCGCCGGCGGCCACGACAACGTGACCGTAGTAGTCGTTGACCTGGTTGACGATGGCGTTATGCGCGAGGCGCAACGCGTGCGTCGCCGCAACGTCACCATCGGCGTCGTCTTAGGTCTCGTCTTGGTGCTGGCGGCTGCCATCTGGGCCTACACGGGTGTCACCGGCTCGTACTACCTGGGTACCTACCAGGGCAATGTCGCCGTCTGGCGCGGCCTGCCCGGCAAGCCGCTCGGACTCAAGCTCCACTGGCTCGAAAGCGAAACCAGTATCAAGCTGTCCGACCTGCCCGAAGACACGCAAAACCGCCTCAAGGCGGGCATTCCGCAAACAAGTGTCGACGATGCGCAGGACACGATATCCAAGTACCGCCACCAGATCGACGAGGAGCAGACCCGCCAGGTGATCGACGCGCAAACGATTCGCGACAACACCGACCAGGGATCGACCTCCGAATCAGATTCCGAGAAAACCGCCGAACAGTCCGCCGAGGCCGAAGCCTCCGAAAAGAACTAGAAAGGGAGTGCCGCTTATGAGTCGCCGCAACACCGAGCTGCTCTTGCTCATCGCCTCGGCGTTCCCCGTCATCCTGCTGTATGCGATGTACGTCCTCACCGCGGGCGCTGCCATCTCCTTTGAGACGCTCGCCGTACCGATCGGCCTCTTTGCCGCCTTTGCCGCGGCCCACATTGCCGTGCGCATCTTGGCGCCCGGTGCCGACCCCGCCATCCTGCCCATTGTCTTTGTGCTTTCGGGCATCGGCATCACGTTCGTGACGCGTCTCGCCCCCGCTCTCGCCATCTCACAGCTCATCATCCTGTTTGTCTCGGTGGCCCTGATGGTGGGAACGCTCGCGTTGGTTAAGAACCTCGACGTAGTCATGCGCTACAAGTACACCTTTGGCATTATCGGCATCATTCTGTTGATGCTGCCTATCTTTATCGGCACCACGATCTCGGGCTCCAAGCTGTGGATTCGCATCGCGGGCTTTACCATCCAGCCCGGCGAGTTCGCCAAGGTCTTTATCGTGCTGTTCCTGGCCGGGTACCTGGCCGAGAACCGCGAGCTGCTCTCCATCTCCAACCGCAAGATCCTGGGCTTTAAGATCCCTCGCCTGCGACTGCTGCTGCCGCTGTTTGCCGTGTGGGGTGTGTGCCTGCTCGTCGTCGTCTTCGAACGCGATCTGGGTTCGGCCGTGCTGTTCTACACCATCTTCTTGCTGATGCTCTACGTTGCCACGGGACGATTCTCGTATGTCGTTATCGGCCTTGCGCTCTTAGCCGTTGGAGCCGTGGGCGCCTACAAGTTCCTGTCTCACGTTCAGGTGCGTTTCCAGGTTTGGGTCGATCCGTTTAAGGACGCCCAGGGCCAGGGTTACCAGATCGTCCAGTCGCTCTTCTCGCTTGCCGATGGCGGTCTGGTCGGTGTTGGTATCGGCAACGGCATGGCCAACAACATCCCTGTCGTCGAGTCCGACTTTATCTTCTCGGCCATCGGCGAGGAGATGGGCCTTTTGGGCGGCGGCGCCGTGCTCATCCTGTTTATGCTCTTTGCCGTGCGTGGCCTCACCACGGCTGCCCGCGCTAAATCCGACCTCGCCGCCTTTAGCGCCACGGGCCTTACGGCCGCCATCAGCTTCCAGGCCTTTTTAATCGTGGGCGGCGTTACCCGCCTGATCCCGCTGACCGGCGTCACCCTACCCTTTATGAGCCAGGGCGGTTCCTCGCTGCTGGCAAGCTTTATCATCGTCGCGCTCCTGCTGCGCGCCGGTGACGAAGCGACCGGACGCGAGGCCGAGCTTACCGGCACCGGCACCATGGCTGCCATCACCGATGATCAGGTCGCATCTGCCGCCGCCCCGACGGGCACACGCTTTGCCACCTCGTCTTCCTACGGCAGCGGCAGCCATTCCGTCGGCTCGCGCATGCGCCGTCGCCTGCTCGACACGCCTGAATCCGGTGTGCTCGGCCGCGTTGCGCTCGCCAACCGTCTAACCCGTGCGGTGCTCGCCTTTACGGCGCTGTTCGCCATCCTTATCGGCAACCTCACCTATGTCCAGGTCATCAAGGCCAAGGACTATCAGGATATGCCGACCAACAACCACACTATCGCCCGCTCCAAGTACATCCAGCGCGGTTCCATCATCACGTCCGACGGCGTGACGCTGGCCGAGTCGCTGCAGCAGGAGGACGGCACCTACGTACGCTCCTACCCCAACGGCAACCTGGCAGCGCACGTGGTTGGCTACGTGAGCCAGCAGTATGGCACCACCGCCATCGAGAGTGTCATGAACGACACGCTCACCGGTTCTAAGGACTACTCCAGCTGGAACAACGCCATCGCGTCGCTCGCGGGCCAGACCCAGCCGGGCAACACCGCCAAGCTCACCATCGACTCGCGCATCCAGACGGCGGCCGAGCAGGCACTCAAGGGCTTTAAGGGCGCTGTAGTGGTCATCGACCCGCGTACCGGCGCGGTGCTCGCATGTGCCAGCTCGCCCACCTACGACAACACCAACATCGACGCCCTACTGCAGACGGGCGGCGGCGAGGACGGCTCTATGTACAATCGCGCCATGGACGCGCTGTACACGCCGGGCTCCACGTTTAAGGTCGTTACGCTTTCCGCGGCACTCGAGACCGGCACCGCCAGCCTTACCAGCACCTACCAGGCGCCCGGCTCCATGGACATCGGCAACGCGCCGGTCACCAACTATGCCAACGAGAGCTACGGCACCATCAGCCTGCAGCAGGCCTTTGCCGTGTCCTCCAACGTCGTCTTTGGCCAGGTGGCAAACGAAGTTGGCGCAAACACGCTCGTGCAGTTTGCCAACGCCTTTGGCTACGGCCAAAAGCTCGGCCAGGACCTGACCTCCACAGCCTCCATCATGGCCGACCCGTCGCTCATGACCGAGTGGGAGACCGCCTGGGCCGGCGCCGGCCAGCCTGTCGGCATGGACCACACGCCCGGCCCGCAGACCACCGTCATGCAAAACGCCGTGATTGCCGCCGCCATCGCTAACAGTGGCGTGGTCATGGACCCGTACTTTGTAGCCCAGGTACTCGCCCCGGACGGAACTGTGGTCAAGACCACGCAGTCCCGCTCGCTGGGTCAGGCCGTCAGCTCCGCCACGGCCGACCAGGTCAAGCAGGCCATGCTCGCCGTCGTCCAGTCCGGTACCGGCACCGATGCCCAGGTCCCCGGCGTCAAGGTCGCCGGCAAGACCGGCTCGGCCGAGATCGGCGGCACCAACGTCAACTCGATGTTCGTTGGCTTTGCACCTTACGATTCACCCACGGTCGCCATCTCGGTGGCCTTGGAGGATTACGACAAACACGACGTCAAGGCGGCCAAGATTGCCGGCATCGTCCTGACCGCGGCGCTCGCCGCACAGGGAGCGTGATGCCCATGATCGAATCGGACACCCGAGGCGCGCCGCGGCCGAAGAGTTAGCGGCAACGCGCCACACGGCCCCAGCGGCCACATCGTAGGTACTACACACATCGTTGAGCGAATAGTTATGTTAGGAGCAGGAATGGAACAGAGGGTCCTCGGGGGAAGATACCTCCTCAAGGATAAGGTGGGGACAGGCGGCATGGCGACCGTCTACCGTGCACAGGACCAGGTCCTCGACCGCACGGTAGCCGTCAAGATCATGCTGCCGCAGTATGCTGGCGACGCAACCTTCGCCGCACGCTTTAAGCAGGAGGCCCAGGCAGCAGCCGGTCTCTCCTCCCCCTATATCGTGGGCGTCTACGATTGGGGCAAGGACGGCGACACCTATTACATCGTCATGGAGTACCTGCGCGGTACCGACCTTAAGAGCGGCATCAAGAGCCACGGCGCCCTCGACCCCAAGAAGGTCGCCCAGATCGGCTCGCAGATCAGCTCCGCGCTTTCGGTCGCTCACAAGCACGAGATCATCCACCGCGACATTAAGCCGCAGAACATCATGGTGCTGCCCGACGGCAACATCAAGGTGATGGACTTTGGCATCGCGCGCGCCAAGAACAGCCACCTCACGCAAGACAACAACGTGCTGGGAACCGCCCACTACGTCAGCCCCGAGCAGACCCGTGGTCAGGACCTCGGCCCCACCTCGGATATCTACTCGCTGGGCGTCGTGATGTATGAGTGCGCCACCGGCCGCGTTCCCTTTGACGGTGACGACGCTATCTCGGTCGCACTCAAGCAGGTCAACGAGCTGCCTATTCCGCCGAGCCAGATCAACTCCGGTGTCGACGCCGACCTTGAGCGCATCATCCTCAAGTGCATGGAGAAGGACCCGGCAAACCGCTTCCAGACCGCCGACGAGCTGCGTCAGGTGCTCAACAGCTACCTGTCGGGCCGTGCCGTCAACATCTCGGAGCCCACGCGCATCATCGGTGCACCCGGTGAGCTGGGCGCCACCAAGACTCGCGAGCTTTCCGATCAGACGCGCGCCATGGTACGTCCCGTCTCGGGCGTGAGCGGCCAGAATACCGCTCGTAGCTCGGTTTCGGGCTCCACCGGCTCCTACGAGGTCGAAAAGCCCAAATCCAACAAGAACAAGATCATCGCCGCCGTGGTGGCAGCCGTTGCCGTCATCGGTATCGTGGTGGCCTTTGCCACAGGACTCTTTGGCGGCGAGCAGGTCACCGTGCCCGATGTGCTGGGCAAGGACCAGCAGACTGCCGTCGAGCAGATCAAGGAAGCCGGCCTCGAGGTCGGCACCATCGACCAAAGCTACAACGACGATATCGACGAGGGCAAGGTCGCCGAGCAGACGCCCAACGGCAAAACCAAGAAGTCCAAGGGCACCAAGGTGAACCTGGTAATCTCCAAGGGCCCCAAGCCCTCCGAGAAGGTTGAGGTTCCCCGGCTTGTCGGCCTGACCAAGGACCAGGCAGAAGCCGCGCTGGCAAGCGTTGGCCTGAAGGGCAACGCCTCCGAGGAGGCCAACGAGGCCGATGAGGGCCAGGTCTTTGAGCAGGGCACCGAACCCGGTAAGGAAGTCGAGAAGGGCACGACCATCTCGTACAAGGTCTCCAGCGGTCCTGACACCACCTCCGTCCCCGATCTGACCGACATGACCGAGGCCCAGGCGCGCAACGCCCTCGATATGGCAGGCTTTGGCGTCGACGTGAGCTACCAGGAGAACGATTCGGTTACCGAGGGCACCGTGATTAGCTGGAACCCCAGCGGCAAGCAGAAGCCTGGCGCCACGATTACCGTCGTCATTGCCAAGAAGTCCGGCAAGGCCAGCGTTCCGGGCAACCTGTACGGCAAGAGCATCTCCGCGGCCGTCACCGCGCTCAACAACGCCGGGTTCTACAACATCGCATTCTGCGATCAAAACGGCAACCCCGTGAGCGGCAATGAAAACGCCACCGTTACGGGCGTCTCCCCCACCGGCAAACAGTCTACCGACAGCACGATTACGCTGACGGTCGCACTTTCTGGCTCGGGTTCGGGCTCGGGCACGGGCGACGATTCCGGTACGGCCAACTAGTCGCCACCCCACCGCCCATTACGGCTCTCGCCGCAAACATATTCACTCACAGGCGCCCGCTTGCTCCCCCAGCAAGCGGGCGCTTCGTTTTTGACATTGCATGAACCAGAAGAGCCCGGCACCGTGGCGGTGTACCGGGCTCGATCAATCTCTGGTGCCCCCGGGCGAATTCAACCCCTCCCCGCGGGGAAATGAGTGACGCGGGCGCCGACGGCTCGAACCCTGCCCTTAGACCAGAAGAGCCCGGCACCGTAGCGGTACCGAGCTCGACAAATCTCTGGTGCCCCCGGGCGGATTCGAACCGTCGACACCCGCTTTAGGAGAGCGGTGCTCTATCCCCTGAGCTACGGAGGCATGTTGTACTAGTGTAGCAGATTTACGCCGCTGTAATGCAGCGTATACCCACTCTTCGAAGTTGCGGTGGAACAGCCCTCCGGAAAGTGCGTCCCACTATCCAGGCAAATTCTGGGTCAGACTTTCCCCATGAGACCTCGCTGGGAAACTGTGACCCAGAATTTCGGCTCGAAACGGGACACGGTTTCCCAAACGACCCCGTTCCGGAAACTACATCCCGGAATCGACGCTCGAACTGGGATGCACTTTCCCGATCGAGCCACATGGGAGACTGCGCCCCACTTTGAGGGGGCGCTCTTTAATGACTACTTGCCTTTGTGGAAAAGGTTTTTGATAACGGAGGGGATGCTCTTGGCGCCCTTGGCCGTCACATCGATAAAGTCGGGCGAACGAACGAGCCTGTCCTCGTCAATGTACTTACGCACCGCGCGAAGCGTTTCCTTGTCATTGCGCGTCGAAAACGTAAAGTGGCCATTCTCTTTGGTAAAGATGGCAAAACGCGTAATCTTCTTGGTGCCGCGCAAAACCTCGGCGGCAATATAGTCGACCTCGTCCCACGGGATTTGGATATAATCCTCGGGATTACGCTCGTTATAGTACTCAAACGCCTTATTGCCCACCATCACGTTACCGTGACTGGTAAGCCCCATCAGGCAGGTTGCCGGCGTTGCCAGATCGACCGTGCTGTTCTGAGATTGCGCCATACGCGCCTCGCCCTCCAATAAAAACAATCGGACCGCATCCAGTGTACCCACCGGGTGCGGTCCGTTTCAATGGCTCAAAAGCCCTTGCCTAGCAACTCTCGGTCTTAAGCCGAAGCGTGCTTACATGAAGCCGCAGACGCGACCGATGATGCCGACGGCGAAGAGAGCCAGGATGATGACGATCGGGCTGACCTTCTTCTTGAGGAGCTTGCAGACCAGAAGGGTCAGGCACACGGCGGCAAGGCCGGGGATGAGCTGATCGAGGTTGGCCTGAAGCGTGGTGACCTTCACCGGGTCGAGTGCGTTGGCACCGACAGAGCTGTACATCGTCAATGCCTGCTTGATGCCCTCAGAACCGGCGGGCAGGTTGGCCCAGTCGATATAGGCGCCAGCGGACTGCGTGACCTTGGAGACGACCGGGGTGAAGGAGATGGACACCCAGCGCTCGACCAGGGCGCCGATGATGAACATACCCAGGATGGAAGCACCCTCGGTGACCTTGCCCATCAGACCGCCGGAGAGGTCCTTGGCGATGGAGGAGCCGACCTTGTAGCCAAACTCCTGCGTGTACCACAGGAAGGCGTAACGGATGATGTTCCACGCGAAGAAGAACAGCAGCGGACCGGCGATGCTGCCGGACAGGGCCAGGGAAGCGCCCAGTGCGCCCAGAATCGGGCGAAGGGTGAACCAGAAGGCGGGGTCGCCGACGCCGGCGAGCGGGCCCATCATACCGACCTTAACGCCCTGAATGGCGACGTCGTCAATCGGAGCACCGTTGGCGCGCTCCTCCTCGAGAGCGAGGGTAACGCCAATGACGGGGGCGGAAACATAAGGGTGGGTGTTATAGAACTCCAGGTGGCGCTTAAGAGCGGCAATCTGGTCATCCTTGCTGGTGTAGAGCTTCTTGATCGCAGGGATCATTGCGAAGCACCAGCCGCCGTTCTGCATACGCTCGTAGTTCCACGAGCCCTGAAGGAACTGATGACGGAAGCAAACCTTCTTACGGTCAGCCTTGGTGAGCTGAATCTTGTTCTCTGCCATATGTATCACTCCCCTCCTACTCGTAATCGTTCAGAATGTCGCCGAGCGGATCGCCGGAGCCACCGCCCATGCCGCCACCCTGCTTGGCCAGATCCTTAAGGCCAAGGTAGATGAGGGCAAGGGAGATGCCGATGAGGCCAAGGGCGATCAGCGTGAGCTGAGGGATGGCAGCAAGGACAAAGCCGAGGATGAAGAACGGCCAGGTCTCCTTGGTGGCCATCATGTTGATGACCATGGCGTAACCGACGGAAGCGACCATGCCGCCGCCGACGGCCATGCCGCCGGACAGCCAATCGGGCATAGCGTTAAGCGCGTTGGTAACGGCCTCGGCCGGGATGATGCACAGAAGTACTGCCGGGATGGCGATACGAACACCCTGCATGAGGATGCCGGCGTACTGCCAACGCTCGATGCCGGCGAAGTCGCCCTTCTCGGCGCAGGCGTCCATGCCGTGAACCATAGCGGTAGCCAGGGTACGGCAGATCATGGTCAGGAACAGACCAGCGACCGACAGCGGGACGGCGACGGCGATGGCGGCGGTAACGGCCTTGGCCGAATCGGTGGCGCCACCGTTGAGGGCGAGCACCATGATGATCGAAGAAGCGACCGAGGCCAGAGCGGCGTCAGGCGCGACGGCGGCGCCGACGTTAGCCCAGCCAAGGGCCATCATCTGGAGCGAACCGCCCAGGAGGATGCCCTCCTGAAGGTGACCGGTTACGAGACCGATAAGCGTGCATGCCACGAGCGGCTGATGGAACTGGAACTCATCCAGAATGCCTTCCATACCGGCAAGCAACGCGACAATCGCAACAAGCAGAATAGTGATTGCAGACATGTATCGGACCCTCCTTTACTATGCTTGAGCGGCCAGTTCGGCCTTAGCTTTCTTCAACATGGCGTCGAGATCCTCGGAGGAATCCGAAGGAACCTTGCGGACCTCGAACTTGACGCCCTTGGCCTTGAGAGCCTCGATGGTCTTGACATCGTCATCGCCCATGGCGACAGCGTTGGTGACGACGACCTTGCCCTTGGAGTGGGCCATGGAACCGATGTTGGCTTCCTTGATGTCGACGCCGGCCTCGATGGCCCTGAGCAGATCCTGCGGGTTCTCGAACAGCAGCATCGCCTTGGTGTCGCCAAAGCGCGTGTCCTTGACGACCTCGGCCATCTTCTTGATAGGCACGACGTTGGCGTGGACTCCCGGAGGGGCAGCCTGCTCGATCATGGTCTTGCGGAGCTCGTCGTGAGCAACGCCGTCGGAGACCACGATGATGCGGTTGGGGTTGATCTGCTTGGTCCACGTGGTGGCCACCTGACCATGCAGCAGACGCGTGTCGATACGGACGTGGGCGATCTTGATGTGCCCGTCGCCGATCACCGTTCCCGGAGGAATGGCACCCGCAGGAGCAGCGGCGGCCGCAGCCGGCTTCTTCTCCTCGGGCTCCAGAGACTCGGGCTTGACGCGCACGCCGGCCTTAGCCTCAGTCACGAGATGTTTTGCGATCGCATGTGCAGTGTTCTTTGCGTCAAAGCGCTGCGAATATGCCTCGATGAGCATAGGCAGGTTGACACCGGTGACGATAGCCCAGGAATCGTGGCCCTCGATGAGCCCGCTGATCTGATTGAACGGCGTGCCGCCCCACAGATCAACGAGGAAGAGCACCTGCTCCTGGTCCTCGAAGGAAGCGATTGCCTCCTCGACCTTGGCACGGAAGTCGTCGGGGCCCATGCTCGGCTCGAGCGAGACCACGGCAACAGACGGCTGATCGCCAAAGACCATCGAGCCCGTCTGCTTGATTCCAGCCGCCAAGTCACCATGGCTAGCAAGAACAATACTTACCATCACATAACCTCCTTTTTGTCTACGTAATTCCTACACGACAGTTATGGAGTATAGCTGCAAATACAGCAGAATTGTTTGAAAAACTGCAAAACCTTGATTGGCAACTTCATCCGAACACCTCCCATATTCATCCGTAC
>NZ_QRZD01000007.1:0-81895 GCF_003464565.1 Collinsella sp. AF14-35 | reverse complement strand
GGTGGACGGCACCGAGCCGTACGCTTGAACTGCAGAAGGGGGAGGCCTCGCGGCCTCCCCTTTTTTGCGTTTGATGGAGAGCCGTAATACAAGCACTCGCCTTCGTTTGGCTTGTCTTACTGTTTGGCTGTATTATGAGTCCTCCTTTTGTATTTGCGCGATAATAACTCCCATTGGCGTTAGGGAGGACTTGATGTTTACCGTTTTTGTCTTGGGCAATATTGCTTCGGGTAAGTCGACTGCCTGCCGCTATCTCGAATCTCATGGCGCCATGCTTATCGATCTGGACGAGCTTGCCAAATCGCTGTATGTGCCAGGCTCCGATATCGTCAATGCCCTCGCGGAAGAATTTGGCTGGGATATTTTGGACGAGGAGGGCGGCGTTCGCCGTAACATCCTCGCTTCTCGAGCTTTCGCTTCTCCTGATTCGGTCGCACGGCTCAATGACCTTGTGCACCCCGTTCTCATTGAACAGCTTTCGCTTAGGATTCTCGATCCGGTTTGTTGTACGGTTTCGTCCCCCCGTTATCCCTTTGCGGTTGTCGAGGTTTCTGCCCCGACTGGTTTTGAGGATGCTTTTGGCCTGGCTGATGAAATTCTGGTTATCAGTGCTCCTTTGGCAGTTCGTCGCGAGCGTGCCATTCATCGTGGTATGGAGTCCTCTGATTTTGATGCTCGCTCTGCATGCCAACCTGATGAGGCTTCGCTTTGCAATCTCGCTACGACGGTAATCGATAATGCGGGAGGCGATAATTCGCTCTTTGAACAACTGGACGCATGGCTTCTCCTCCATGGCTTCGGGGATGTAACGGATAAGGAGGAGGCCGATGCCTAAGACACGTTTCTTTACGTGGTATCGCGTTGCGCCACTTGCCGTTGTGCTCGTCTTCGGCTTTATTTCGCTCGTCTACTCGTATGCTCCTGCCGCCTTCTTTAAGCCTTTGTATCCAATTGACTACGAGGCGTATGTAAAGCAATCGAGCATTTCGCACAATCTTGATCCATATCTGGTGTGTGCTGTCATAAAGTCGGAATCGAATTGGGATCCCGAGGCTGAGTCGAATCAAGGCGCTCGGGGATTGATGCAGCTGATGCCCGAGACTGCCCAGGATATGATTGCCAAGGGTCTTGTCGATGGTAGCGAGTATTCCGCCGACAACCTTAACGATCCCGCTACGAACATCGAGTTTGGCTGTGCGTATCTTTCGTATCTTCTAACGTATTTTAACGGGTCGACTGACAGCGCCATTGCCGCCTATAACGCCGGCATGGGCAATGTCGACGGATGGGCGCAGCAGAGCACGTCGCTTCATAATGCAATCACCTTTCCCGAGACGCAGGCGTATCTGATTCGTGTCAATAATGCCTGGGTTCGCTACAAGACCCTCTATCCCGATCGGTTCGTATAGGACTATGCCTGCCGCCTGCGTATACTGCAGATATATGAGTTAGGAGTATCCATGGCGGAATTTGAAGTTGAGCGTGTTGGAGGAGAGCTCAAACGTTTTGGCGTTGAGGGCTCTGAGGTGCCGTTTGAGGTCGTGTCTCCATACGAGCCCGCTGGTTCCCAGCCTAAGGCCATTGAGTCGCTTGTGCAGGGTGTGAGGGACGGAGATCGCTATCAGGTTTTGCTGGGCGTGACTGGTTCGGGCAAGACCTTCACGATGGCTAAGACTATTGAGGCCCTGGGGAAGCCGACGCTGGTCATGGCTCCCAATAAAACGCTCGCCGCTCAGCTTGCGAGCGAGCTCAAAGAGTTCTTTCCCAACAACGCTGTGGTCTACTTTGTCTCGTACTACGACTACTATCAGCCCGAGGCGTATGTGCCGCAAAGCGATACATATATCGAGAAAGACTCCTCGATTAACGAAGAGGTCGAGATGCTGCGCCATCAGGCGACCGCGTCACTGCTCTCTCGACGCGATGTGATCGTTGTCGCATCGGTCTCGTGTATCTATGGCATTGGCTCTCCTGAGGACTATGCGGGTCTGGCTCCAAACGTCGACAAGAAGGTGCCGCTCGAGCGCGATGACTTTATCCATGCACTTATCGACATTCAATATGATCGCAATGACTATGACCTGGCGCGCGGCACGTTCCGCGTGCGCGGCGATGTTGTCGACGTGTATCCGCCTTATGCCGAGCATCCGTTGCGGTTTGAGTTCTTTGGCGACGAGGTCGAGCTGATTGCCGAGATCGATGAGGTTACCGGTGAGATGCTTCGTGAGTACGAGGCCATCCCCGTATGGCCGGCATCGCACTACGTGACCGAGAAGCCGAAGGTCAAGGCGGCTCTGAAATCGATCAGCGAAGAGTGCGAGAAGCGCGTGGCGGAGCTCAAGGCGACTGATAAGTTGCTCGAGGCGCAGCGTCTGCAGCAGCGCACCGATTATGATCTTGAGATGCTCGAGACGATGGGTTTTTGCAACGGCATCGAGAACTACTCGCGTCATCTGGACGGTCGCAAGCCGGGTGAGCCGCCGTTTACCCTAATCGATTACTTTCCCAAGGATATGCTCTGCATCATCGATGAGAGCCATGTGACGGTGCCGCAGATTCGCGGCATGCACGAAGGTGACCGCTCGCGTAAGGTGACGCTGGTGGAGCATGGTTTTCGCCTTCCTTCGGCACTCGATAACCGCCCGCTTCGTTTCGATGAGTTTGAGGCAAGGATACCCCAGTTTATCTATGTTTCGGCCACACCGGGCGACTACGAGCTGCGGGTGAGCCAAAACGACGTTGAGCAGATTATTCGTCCAACCGGTCTGCTCGACCCCAAGATCGATGTGCGTCCGGTTCGTGGGCAGATTGACGATCTTGAGGACGAGATTCGCGAGCGCGTTGCCCGCAAGGAGCGCGTGCTGGTGACCACGCTCACCAAGCGCATGGCCGAGGACCTGACCGACCATCTGCTTGATGCCGGCATTAAGGTCAATTACATGCACTCCGATACAGCGACGATGGACCGTGTCGAGATCCTGCGAACGCTGCGCGAGGGCAAGATCGATGTTCTCGTTGGCATCAACCTGCTTCGCGAGGGCCTAGACCTTCCCGAGGTCTCACTGGTGGCAATTCTCGATGCCGATAAGGAAGGCTTCTTGCGCAACCGCCGTTCGCTGATTCAGACGATTGGCCGCGCGGCCCGTAACGCCGATGGCGAAGTCATCATGTATGCGGACGTTGTGACCGATTCGATGAAAGAGGCCATCGAGGAGACGCAGCGCCGTCGCGAGATTCAGATGGCATATAACGAAGAGCATGGCATTGTGCCCAAGACGGTGCGCAAGGCCATCAACGACATCTCAAGTTTTATTGCCGAGGCCGAAAAAACCGTGGGTTCCAAGGGGCGCTCGAAGGGCGACTCTCTTGGACATGGCGCATTCTATACGCCCGATGAGTCGGGCGAGGGTGGCGTGCCGGAAACGGTGGCGCCCGAGCAGACACTTGCGGAGCAGTTGGAAGAACTGCCGCATGACGAGCTTGTGCGGATCGTCGAAACCATGGAAGAGGATATGCGTAACGCTTCTGCTGCCATGGACTTTGAGGAGGCGGCGCGCCTGCGCGATGCCGTCGTTCAGATTCGAGCGATGCTCGAGGGTGCGTCTGAGGACGAGACGATCGAGCGCTTACGTTCGCAGGCCCGCAAGGGTTCCACGTTCGCATCGGGCAGAAAACGCCAGGGTGCACGGTTTAAGAAATAGTGAACAGGCCCCGAGTTCCCTGTGGAGCTTGGGGCCTGTGTCTTTTGCGCGCTGGAATTCGTGCGTTAGAGGTCTGCGATCAGGGCTTCGGCACAACGGATGCCGTCGGTTGCCGCGCTCATGATGCCGCCGGCATATCCAGCTCCCTCACCACAAGGATAGAGGCCCGGGGTCGACACGGCATGGCACGTTCGGTCTCGGGTGACAGTGACCGGTGAGCTCGAACGAGTCTCCACGCCGGTAAGAACGGCGTCGGGGCGGTCGTAGCCGCGTAGCTTTTTTCCGAGTAGGGGAAGTCCCAGGCGGAGCGACTCGACGATATGCTGCGGCAGGGCTTCGTCAATTGCCGTCCAGGTCACACCGAGCGGATAGGTGGGCTTTACCTTTCCGGGCGCCTTGCTGGCACGTCCTGCGAGGAAATCTCCGACGAGCTGTGCCGGTGCGTTCCAGTTGGAACCGCCCAGGCGATAGGCGGCCGCCTCGCAGGCACGCTGGAGCTCGATGCCGGCGAGTGGGTCATCGTTGGGAAGGTCCTCGGGTGTGACGTTAACGAGCAGGGCGGCATTTGCGTTGCGTCCGCCGCGGGCATTGAGACTGGCGCCGTTGACGCACAGGTGGCCCTGCTCGGAAGAGGCGGCGACAACCTGCCCGCCGGGGCACATGCAAAACGAGAACACGCTGCGGCCGTTGGGAAGATGGGCGACGAGCTTGTAAGGGGCTGCTCCGAGGGCAGGATGTCCCGCCGAGGCTCCGTATTGGACTCGGTCGATGTCGCGCTGCGGATGCTCGATGCGAACGCCCATGGCAAAGGTCTTTTGTGCGAGGGCCACGTTGTGGCCCTTAAGGAGCTCAAAAATATCGCGAGCAGAATGCCCGCAGGCGAGGATGAGGTGATTTGTCTCGATTGGCTCGCAAGCGGCGTCTTGGGACGATTGGACATCAATACCGGTGATGGCGCCAGACGCGTCGATGCGAATGTCGACGAGCTTCGTTCGATAACGGACGACACCTCCGAGCTGCTCGATGCGCTGGGATATAGCGGTGACAACCGTGGGAAGGATGTCGGAGCCAATGTGCGGCTTGGCATCCCATAGAATATCGCGGGGCGCGCCCGCTTCGACGAAGGTTTCGAGGATAAGGCGATGGGCGGGATTTTTGGTTCCCGTATTGAGTTTGCCGTCCGAGAAGGTTCCCGCGCCGCCCAGGCCAAACTGGATATTGCTCTCGGGGTCGAGGATGCGCTCCTTTAGAAAGAGGTCGATCGCCTGCGAGCGGCGAAATGCCGGGTCGCCGCGCTCGATGAGCAAGGGCTTAAGACCTGCTTCGGCGAGCGTAAGCGCAGCGAAAAGGCCGGCGCATCCGGCACCGACAACGACAGGGCGTTCTTGAGGTGCGTCGGAGGCGGGGGAGGGGAATGAAGGCTCATCGTCTTCTATCGCGCGTACGCGCGAGCGGTCACGCTCGGCAACGCTGTCGACCGCTTCTCGCTCGAGGTGGGGACTAGTCAGCTCAACACGAAAGCTCAGGATAAAATGGACGTCTCGTTTTTTGCGAGCGTCGATTGACTTGCGGTGGAGCTCGATGGACTTGATCTCGGAGTCCTTGCAACGTAGGACGCGCTTGGCGACTCGCTTGCCAACAATGAGACAGGCATTTTCATCGTTGGCTTCATCGAGCGACGCGTTGACTTGGGTGATTTCGATCATCGAGGTCTCCTTAGAGGCAAGAAAGAGGCCGTCCGGTATCCCAGACGGCCCGAATGCGTTTTTGATTATAGACTGCGCGGCTACAGGCTGCTTGCAGCGCGAATGCCCGAGATCCAGGCCCACGCAAGGTTAAAGCCTCCGCAATCGGCGTCGATGTCGAGCGCTTCACCGCAGACGTAAAGCGGGGCGTCGACAACGCTGCGCGCGCGTAGGCTGGGTGTTGAGATGCTCTCGACAGATACGCCACCACGCGTGACCTGCGCTGAGCGCTCCTCGGCTGTTCCCTTGACGAGCAACTTAAAGTGCTTGAGGATCGAGACCAGGTGGATGACATCGTTGGAGCCTGGATGGCACTGCTCGAACGCTGTGCAGACGACGCGGGAGAGTTGCGGGGCGAGCATGCCGTCGAGCCAACGGGGATCGCGGGGCGAAAAGCCGCCGAGCAGCTCAACGCGCCGGTTGAGCATATTGAGCAACTCGTCTTTGGAGAGGTCGGGGAAAACGTCGAGCAGGATCGTATCGCCGTGCTGGATACGACGAGAGAGGTTGAAGACAGCGACGCCCGAGATACCGAAGGTTCGAAACAGCACTTCACCGTCTTCGTGCCAGAGCTCATTATGATTGCGGGCGAGCGTCAAGCGGGCGCGGACGCGCAGGCCATCCAACGTCTTGAGCGCCGCCCGATCGCCAAAGACCGTTGCCGATACGGGGCAGAGGATGGGGCGCAGCGAAGTGAGGGGGAGGCGAAACGTATCGGCGATACCGGTGGGGTTGCCGCCCGTGGCGATAATTACGGCATGTGCCTGCAGGGCCTCGTTCTTGCGAGGGACATCGGCGAGCGCTTTCCGAAGCGAGCGGAGCTCCGATTTTCGGTCGTCGTGCTTTTTTGCCTTGAGTGCCCGCGCCGGACGGTCTATTTGGAGTGCCCAGCCTTCGGAAGCTTTGTGCGCCGAGGCAACGTTGGCTCCGCAGATTAAGGTGATACCTAGGCGGTCGCAAACGCTGAGAAGCGCGTCGCGCACCGATTCGGCGCGAAGGGAGCGCGGGTACAGCCGGCCTTCCTCGGAGGTTGTCATGATGCCCAGCGAGGAGAAGAAACCCATAAGCTCTTGTTCGGGCTGGGGGCCCATGACGGATTCGACGAATGCGGGGTGGTTATACCGCTGAGGATCAATCGATTCGTTGGAGAGGTTGCAACGGCCGTTACCGGTCGCAAGGAGCTTGAGGCCGCAGGCGACATCGCGCTCAACGATGCAGACGCTTTTGCCAGCGCGTGCGGCCGTAATGGCGGCGGCGAGGCCTGAAGCCCCGCCGCCGATTACCAAGACGTCATAGAGGGCGCTCGCGTTCACTTAGGCCTCGTCGGTCTCGTGCGGGGTAATAGCCTCGACGGCAGAGACTGCCTTGGGCAACATGCCATCGGGCAGCGCAGTCTCGACCTCGCCCTTATCGCAGGCCTCGGCGAGTGCCGGATTAATGGGAAGCTGGCCCAAGATGTCGAGGTTATAGCGCTCTGCGACCTCGGGGAGCTTGCTCTTGCCAAAGACCTCGATCTTCTTGCCGCAGTCGGGGCACTCAGTATAGCTCATGTTCTCGACAATGCCCAGAATGGGGACGTTCATCTTCTCGGCCATGTTGACCGCCTTGGCGACGATCATCGAGACCAGATCCTGCGGGCTCGTGACGATGACGATGCCGTCGACCGGCAGCGACTGGAAGACGGTGAGCGCAACGTCGCCTGTTCCCGGAGGCATGTCGACCAGTAGGTAGTCGATGGGGCCCCACGAGGTCTCGCTCCAGAACTGCCTAATGGCGCCTGCGATGACCGGACCGCGCCAAAGGACGGGGTCGGTCTCGTTTTGGAGCAGCAGGTTGGAGCTCATGACCTTGACGCCGTGCTCGGAGATTTCGGGCAGCATAAGGTTGCCAAGGGCATGGACGTGGCGTCCACTCATACCGAACATCTTGGGGATAGAGGGACCGGTGATGTCGGCATCGAGGACGCCGACCTTGTGGCCGTGACGGGCAAGCTCGGTGGCGATGGCACCGGTGACAAATGACTTGCCGACACCGCCCTTGCCGGAAAGCACGGCGATGACGCGCTTGACCTCGGACAGCGTGTTCTCCTCAAATTGCGACGGCGACGTTTGTCCGCCGGCGGCCTGTGCGTGTTCGCAACCCATGTATGACTCCTTTGTATATGCTGGGGCCGGGGCCCCGCGATGTGACACGAGCGTCATTGTACCCTCGTTTGCGAGCGGGAGTCATTTGCGATGCGTTTGGGCCGAGCGTGCTTGCAATACGATGGGCCCAAGCGAATGGGCGGGCTTACTGAACTTTGCTGGCGAACTCGAGGTATTGCATGCGCTGCAGCTTGTCGATCGTCGAGGCGTAGGGGCTGTCTTTCGATTCCAAGTCGTAGCGCAGCCCGTCGGCACCGAGATAGCCGGCGACATTGATGGTGGGCACATCTGACCTTGTCGCAAGCAGGGCCTTTTGGTAATTGGTGAGCGGGGCTCCGATCTTATTAAGGGTAATGGCTGCAATCTCGTTTGCCCCGACGGTGTCGTAGACGTTGAGCTCGGTATTGCCGGCGATCTCATAGTTAGCCCAGACGAGATATGTCGACTGATAGATACGGAAAGCGTGGCTTGCCGTATCTTCCTGAGGGTACAGCTCGTCGTTGAGAGTCGTTGCGGCGCTCGGCTGATGGTCGCCAAAAAAGACAAGAACAACCGGTCTGCCGATGTTGCGGAGCTCGTTGATAAAGTACTCGAGGTCCCGGTCGGATGCGTTGATGCAGGTGAGATAGGTGTTGAGCGCGCTGTTGGCGCCTTCGCTGGCTCCCTCGACCCAATAGTTTGTCAGCTCTTCGGCGGGAACGGTGCCATAGTCGTAGCCGCCGTGATTTTGCATCGTGACGTCAAAGATGAACTGCGGCGCTTCGTCGGTTCTAAGCAGGTCGAGTATCTTGTCGTAGGTGGCGTAGTCGCATACGCCGGCATGGTAATAGGGCGCACCTTCGAAATCGCCGATTGAAAGAAAGTCTCCAAAGCCCAGCTGCTGATAGATTTTATCTCGATGGTAGTTGACGGGGTTTTGCGGGTGCATAGCGGTAGCGGTATACCCAAGCTCTTTAAGGTCCTTTGCCAGGCTGTTGACGCCATTCATCTGATACAGTTGATAGGGAATTTTGCCTAATCCGACAAAGGCCGTTGTCGCTCCGGTCAAAAATTCGAATTCGGAGTTCGCCGTTCCGCCACCGGCGACCGAAGCGAGCATGGTGCCGCGAACAAGTGTGTCGGGAAGCGAGTTGTAGAATGCGGGGCCGGTGTACCCGGCCGCCTGGAGCTGCTCAAAGCACGAAAGGTCGCTAAAACTCTCGTTCATGACGGCAACAATCGTCGGCTTGATTTCATTGAACTGGGCAACGGCCGCCGCGCGCTGTTCGCTCGAGCCATATGTGCTGTCGTAGACGGCGGCGAGCTCCTGCTCGATGCTCTGCGCCTCATCGGGCGTATAGTCTTCGGGCTTCTCAATGGGCAACTCGTTGACCATTTCGGTGAACGAAGTGATAAAACCCTGAGACGCATACGTGGTGATGGGCTGCCAACGGTCAAATCCAAAATCCAGCGCCTGCTCCAAGTCGATGTTGGAAAAGCCTGAGAGCCCCACAACGGTCACTAGCAGAAAAGCACAGAGGTTAGCGGCGATAGCGGGGAAGACATGGGTGGGCGCACGGAGCTTTCGCGGTCGGATGAGCGAAAGAAGCCCCAAGGAAATCTCCAGCAGGGCGAGAGAGGTTACGATTCCGGCGGTAAAGGTAAACTCGTATCCCTCGCTCACTTCCATTGCGGTGCCAAGGGCCAAGATATCGCTTGGCAGGATGGCTTCGCCTTTAAACGTTATGACGAAGTGCTCGGCAATGCCAAGGATGCAGCAGACGACGGGCACGAGAGCCATGACGCCTCCATGACGCTGTCCCAGCAAATAAAGGGAGAGCAGAACCGTCGCGAGCAGCCCGACGGAAAACCCGAATGAGTTGGCGGGAATGCGATAGAACGTTTCGTTGCAGGCAATTTCGAGTGAAACGAACGAGAGCGCTGAAACAGCGGCGATGACAAGGATGTCACGGCAAATACAGGCAACCGTTCCCGTCGCAAGGTCGGTTTGGTCGATAAGTCCCGAAATCAAGGGCTCGACAAGAAGCATGACGGCGGCAGCACCGAGCGCCGAATAAGAAAGGACCCATAGGGAGCTGCCCTCATTTACGAGCAATTGATTCGTAACCCATGCAGCTACCACGCCGAGCGGGATGAGGAGCGTCGCGTACCAAAAGACGCGGGCGATGGGTGGCTTTTCGTTGCGTTTGATTGAAAAATACACGCGCACGACGACGGCGGCCACGATAAGGACGGCGATGAATATGGGTAGATTGGCCATGTCGCTCGAAGTGATTTCAAGGGGGATATCTTCGGTCATGGACGTTCCTCTGGTACAGCAAATTAAGTTCAGTATTAGATTACTGTAACCTTTCCACGGCATTTCGAGAAACAAAGCGCCCGATACGCAAAGCTAAAGGTCTGCGAATCTTGTATTACGAACATCTGTGCGCGTCGAGTGCGCTAAACTCATCGGCAGTATGATTCGATGCAATAGGAGGCAAGGAGCTTCCATGTCTGATTCTTCTATCGTTATTCGCGGCGCTCGTGAGCACAACCTCCGTGATATCGATGTTTCCATTCCGCGTGACCAACTCGTGGTCATTACCGGTCTTTCTGGCTCGGGCAAGAGTTCGCTGGCATTTGACACTATCTATGCCGAGGGCCAGCGTCGATACGTCGAGAGCCTTTCGAGTTATGCGCGCCAGTTCTTGGGCCAGATGGACAAGCCCGACCTGGATTCGATTGACGGCCTTTCGCCGGCTGTCTCAATCGATCAAAAGACGACATCCAAGAACCCGCGCTCGACGGTGGGCACCGTAACCGAGATTTATGACTATCTGCGTTTGCTGTTCGCCCGTGTGGGCACCCCGCACTGTCCCGAATGCGGGCGCGTCATTGAGCGTCAGACGACCGACCAGGTTGCCGACAAGGTCTTGGCGGCGGGGGAGGGCCGCCGCGCGTTTGTGCTGGCACCGGTGGTGCGCGGGCGAAAAGGCGAGTACACCAAACTGTTTGAGGACCTTCGCGCCGAGGGCTTTAGCCGCGTGCGTGTCGACGGTGAAGTGCGCTCGCTCGACGATCCGATCGATCTGGACAAGAAGTTCAAGCACGATATCGAGGTCGTGGTCGATCGCATCGTGATCCGTGAGAACTCTCTGGGCCGTATCGCCGAGTCTGTTGAGCAGGCGACTGCGCTGGCGCACGGCAATGTGAACGTATACTTGCTGCCCGACCGCGACGCTCCCGAGGGGACCGAAGGCGAGTTGCTGGAGTATTCGCTGGCGTTAGCGTGCCCGGAGCATGGACACTCCATCGATGACTTGCAGCCGCGTGACTTCTCGTTCAACGCGCCCTATGGCGCGTGCCCCGAGTGCGATGGCCTGGGCTTTAAGAAGACGGTCGACGCCGAGGCCCTAATCGAAGACCCCTCGAAGTCGATCGCCGACGGGGTCTTTGGCAGCCTGTTTGGCAACTCTAACTACTATCCGCAGATTTTCGCTGCGGTCTGCAAACACTTTAAGGTGAGCGTCGATACGCCGTGGGAGGATCTGCCTCCGCGGGTGCGTCGCGCGTTTTTAGACGGCATGGGCGACCAGAAGATTTCGGTCGACTATCAAAAGCTCGATGGGCGCCGCAGCCAGTGGGACACCAAGTTCTCGGGCGTGCGCAATATCCTGTACGAGCGCTATACCGAGACGACGAATGAGAACACCAAGGCGCGCTTGGAGAAGTACATCCGCGAGGAGCCGTGCTCGAGTTGCCATGGTGCTCGTCTGCGCCCCGAGATGCTCGCCGTTACCGTAGGCGGTAAGTCCATTTACGAGGTCTGCTGCCTATCGTGCCGCGAGTCGCTCGAGTTTTTTGAGGGCTTGGAGCTTACCGAGCGCCAACAATTTATCGGCGGGCGCATCGTTAAGGAAATCCTGGAGCGCCTGCGCTTTCTGGTCGATGTCGGACTCGACTATCTGACCCTCGACCGTGCCTCGGCGACGCTTTCCGGAGGCGAGGCCCAGCGCATTCGCCTGGCAACGCAGATCGGCGCCGGCCTCATGGGTGTGCTGTACATTTTGGACGAGCCGTCGATCGGCCTCCATCAGCGCGATAACGAGCGCCTGATCAAGACGCTTGAGCGCCTACGCGATATCGGCAATACCGTCATCGTCGTCGAGCATGATGAGGATACGATTCGTGCTGCCGACTATGTGATCGACATGGGCCCCGGCGCGGGCGTGAACGGCGGACACGTGGTCGCCGCGGGAACGCCTGCCGATATCATGGCGTGCCCCGATTCGATGACGGGTGCCTACCTGACCGGCAAGCGAATGATTCGGGTTCCCGATGAACGCCGCAAGCCCGGTCGCGGCTGCCTTAAGATCACGGGCGCCCGCGCCAACAACCTCAAAAACGTTACCGCCAAGATCGAGTTTGGTACGCTTACGGTTGTTACCGGCGTGTCGGGATCGGGCAAGAGCTCCCTGGTTACCGACACCATTGCGCCTGCCCTTACGAATGCCATTCACCGTTCGACGCGCCCTGTGGGTCCGTATAAGAAAATCGAGGGCATCGAGTGCATCGATAAGGTTATCGATATCGACCAGTCGCCGATTGGCCGCACGCCGCGTTCCAACCCTGCTACGTACATTGGCCTGTGGGATGATCTTCGCGCGTTGTTTGCGAGTACGCCGGAGTCGAAGGCGCGCGGCTACTCGCCGGGACGTTTCTCCTTTAACGTGAGCGGCGGTCGCTGCGAAGCATGCAAGGGCGACGGACAAATTAAGATCGAGATGCACTTCCTTCCCGATATCTATGTCCCCTGTGAGGTCTGCGGCGGCAAACGCTATAACCGCGAGACGCTTGAGGTCACCTACCGTGGTAAGACCATCTCTGACGTGCTCGACATGAGCGTCACCGAGGCGCTGGCCTTCTTTGGGAATATCCCGCAGATTAAGCGCAAGCTCCAGACACTGTACGATGTAGGCTTGGGCTACGTGAGCCTGGGCCAGCCCGCCACGACGCTCTCGGGCGGCGAGGCGCAGCGTGTGAAGCTCGCCAAGGAGCTTCATCGACGCCAGACGGGCAAGACGTTCTATATTTTGGACGAGCCGACGACCGGCCTTCATTTTGAGGACGTCCGCCAACTGCTCGATGTGCTGCAGCGCTTGGTCGATGCGGGCAACACGGTGCTGGTGATTGAACACAACCTTGATGTCATCAAGGTTGCCGACCGCCTGATCGATATGGGCCCCGAGGGCGGTAACGGCGGCGGAACCGTCGTGGTTTCGGGCACACCGGAGCAGGTTGCAGACTGTCCGCAGAGTTATACGGGCAAGTTTTTGGCGCCGTTGCTCAGGCGTGACCGGGAGCGTCAGGCTCAACTTGATGCTCAATAAATAGGCGATTCAGTTTATGGGCGCCATCGACTCCTTGTGATTCGATGGCGCTTGCTGTGTCGAAGTGACGTATGCAGCCGAATTGGACATATACTTAATCCTTGCGTCCGAATGCGAGGGAAAGGATATGTCATGGCAAAGGCTGTAAAGACGCCAAAAACCAATGCGATGCGCGAGCTGGAAAGCGCCGACATTTCCTATGTTCTACATACGTACGAAGACGATGGTGATGAGTCGGCGGGCCTGGGGGTCGCGATTTCGGAGCAGCTTGGCGAGGAGCCCGGTCAAGGATTTAAGACCTTGGTCTGCGTGACGCCGTCCAACGACCATGTTGTGTGCTGCATCCCTGTTGCCGACGAGCTCGATCTAAAGTCCGCCGCGCGTGCCGCGGGGGAGAAGTCCTTGGCCATGATGCATGTGAAGGATTTGCTTGCGGCGACTGGCTACGTTCGCGGCGGCTGCAGTCCGGTCGGTATGAAAAAACGCTACCGGACGCTCATTGATGAGACATGTGTCCTTTGGGATACCATTTTTATTTCGGGAGGCAAGCGTGGTTATCAGCTCGAGCTTGCACCCGATGATTTAATTGCATTTTGCGGGGCGACGGTTGCCGCGATTACGAGAGAGGACTGAGCGATGCCGCAGGAAGAATTGAAGTGCGGAGCTCATTTTGCAAAAGAATCTGCGCCTCAGACACCCTCATCTGAAGCTTCTTTGTCGCGAGATGACACTGACGACATGGGCTCGTCGGACTACTCCACGGTTGGTCGTTCCGCCGGGCTTATGACCATCCTGACCATCGTGTCTCGCGTCACCGGTTTTATCCGCACGTGGGCAATGGCGGCCGCTATCGGCATGTCGCTACTCTCGTCCTCCTATCAGGTCGCCAACAACCTGCCCAATATGCTCTACGAACTCGTGATGGGCGGCATGCTCGTGACGGCGTTTTTGCCCGTGTACATGGGCGTGAGGCGTGAGCAGGGTCGCGAGGCCTCGAACGAGTACGTGGGCAACCTGCTCGGCATTCTGCTTTTGGTGCTGGGTGGCATTTCGTTGCTGGGAACCGTGTTCGCCCCGGGCTTTATCTGGACGCAATCGTTTCTTTCGGGTGACGGCGGCAGCATGGATACCGCTGCGTTCATGTTCCGTTTCTTTGCCATCCAGATTCTGTTTTATGGTTTGGGCTCGGTGTTCTCGGGCGTTCTCAACGCACACCGCGACTACTTCTGGTCGACGTTTGCCCCGGTCCTCAACAATGTGATCGTCATTGCGAGCTTTATGGGTTTTGCGCCCGTGTCCGCACAGTTTGGCGAACGTGCCGGCATCATCTTGATTGCGGCCGGTACGACCCTCGGTGTCTTTGTTCAGATGGCATGTCAGATCCCCGCGCTTGGCAAGCACGGCGTGCATCCCCATATCCATATCGACTTTAAGGACCCCGCACTGCGCCAGACGATTGCGCTCGGTATCCCGACGCTGCTCGCCACGGTGTGCATGTTTGTCTCGACTTCTATCACCAACGCTGCCGCGCTGGTGGTCCAGCCCGAGACTGGTCCTTCCGTCATAGCCTATGCGCGCCTGTGGTACACGCTGCCCTACGCGCTGATTGCCGCCTCGCTTTCGACGGCGCTCTATACCGAGCTCTCTCACGACGCACAGGAGAAGGATTACGACAGCGTTCGCACGGGCATTTCGCGTGGCGTCGCCCAGATGCTGTTCTTCCTGGTTCCGTTCGCGCTGTACCTGATTGTCTTCGCGCGTCCGCTCAATATGATTTACTGTGCCGGTAAGTTTGATGAGTCCGGCGTGGCGCTGGTGTCCGAGTTCCTTGTCTACCTGGCGTTCTCGCTGCCGCTCTACGGCGTGGTCGTGTTGATGCAGAAGAGCTTCTCTGCCTTGCTCGACATGAAGCCCTATAGCCGCTATTGCCTGTATTCCGCCATCGGCCAGGCCGGCTCGGTGCTGCTGTTTGGCGTTGTGCTGGGCTTCGGTATGCCGGCAATCGCGCTTTCGTATGTCGTTGACTACATGATCTTGGTCGGTTGTTCGCTGTGGTGGCTGCGTCGTCGCCTGCGTGGCCTTCAGGTCAAATCTATCCTGCATGGCGGGTTCTTTGGCCTTTTTCTTGGTGGCCTGGGTGCTGCCGCAGGCGCCGGCGTCATGTGGGCACTCGAGCACTTTGTCGGAGTGCTTGGCAGCTCGATCCTAATTACCCTGGGCTACGTTTGTGTTGCAGGCGTCGTCTCGCTTGCTGTAACTTTTGGTCTTGCCTTCGTCTTTAAGATGCCCGAGGTCTCGGCGCTGCTTCGTCGCGAGTAGGTACGCGTGGCAGGTCACGACAACATTCCAACACTTGCCGAGCAGGTTTCGCGCGTTCCCACGCAGCCCGGCTGCTACCTTTGGAAAGATGCCAAGGGCGATGTCATCTATGTGGGTAAGGCAAAAAACTTGCGTGCCCGTATGCGTCAATACGTGACGCTGCAGGACGAGCGTCAAAAGATTCCGCTCATGATGCAGCTCGTGGCGAGCTTCGACTATATCGTGGTGGAGACCGAACACGAGGCATTGGTGCTCGAGCGCAATCTGATTGGCCAGTACCATCCGTACTTTAATGTCGATCTCAAAGACGATAAAAGCTATCCCTTTATCGCCATTACCAAGAGCGACTTGTTTCCGGCTATTAAATACACGCGAGAGCGTCATAAACCGGGAACGCGCTATTTTGGCCCCTATACCGATAGCCGTGCGGCGCGTGAGACCATCGATACGCTACGCAAGGTTATTCCTATTTGCTCGGCTTCCTGTGCGGAATGGCGCCGCTGCCGCCGCATCGTCGAATCTCATAAGGGCGAACAAGACATCGTCAATATGATTTGCGCGCAAAACGGGCGTCCCTGCTTTGACTACCATGTCGGGCGCGGGCCGGGCGCATGCGTCGGTGCGATTTCCCCTGCCGACTATGCCAAGAACGTCAAGCGTGTCGAACGTTTCTTGTCGGGCCATCGCAAGGATGTCGTCGACGAGCTTACGTCCGAGATGACGGAGGCAGCCGAGGCGCTCGATTTTGAGCGTGCGGCGCGCGTCAAGCGTCGCCTGGAAGTCATTAGGGGCCTGGACGATCGCCAACAGGTCGTTTTTCCATCAAGCGTCGATATCGACGTCATCGGCTTCTATCGCGAAGAGACTATCTCTGCCGCCTGTGTCTTTGTCGTTCGCGAGGGCCGAACGGTTCGAACTTGTGAGTTCATCCTCGATAAAGGCCTGGACGTCGACGAGAAAGAGCTTCAATCGGGCTTTCTTAAGCGCTATTACGACGAGACGGCTGATATTCCAGCCGAGATCAATCTCTCTGTCGAGCTTGAAGATGCCGAAGCGTTGGGGGAGTGGCTTGCGGGCAAGCGCGAGCGCTCTTGCCATCTCCATAGGCCGCAGCGCGGCGAAAAGCACCGCCTGCTCGATATGGCTTCCAAAAATGCGCGCCATGCCCTCATGCGCTACATGATGCGCACGGGGTATGCTGACGATCGCACCAATCAAGCGCTCCTGGAGCTCGAAAGTGCACTGGCGCTGCCTGCGCCGCCGTTGCGCATCGAGTGCTTCGATATCTCGACGTTGCACGGCACTTTTACCGTCGCTTCTATGGTGGTATTTACCAACGGCCGTGCCGACAAGGGCCAGTATCGTCGCTTTAAAATTCAGGCCGAATTGGACGAGGCAAACGACTTCGTGTCGATGTCCGAGGTTTTGGGACGACGCTATGCTCCCGAGCGCATGGCCGACGAGCGCTTTGGCTCGCGCCCCGATTTGCTCGTTGTCGATGGCGGTAAGCCGCAATTGACCGCTGCGATCAAGCAACTTGAGGCTCTTGGGCTCGATATACCAGTTTGTGGTTTGGCAAAGGCCGATGAGGAGGTTTTCGTGCCTTGGGACGAGACTCCAGTCGTGCTGCCGACCGGGTCCGCGTCGCTCTATCTAATTAAACAGGTGCGCGATGAATCGCACCGTTTTGCCATCACGTTCCATCGCGAATTGCGCGATAAAGCCATGACGGTTTCGGTACTCGATGACGTTCCAGGCGTGGGACCCACCAGAAAACGTGCCCTTATGCGCCATTTTGGCTCGATGAAGCGTTTGCGCGCGGCGAGCGAGCAAGAGATCGCGGAAGTTCGAGGCATTCCTGCCGATGTCGCCAAAGCGGTTCACGAGGCGCTCGTTGCATGGAATGCCGAGCGCGCCGAAGCGGCGGCAAAGCAATCCGAAAACTAAACACGCCTCTAAACAACTGATATACATGATTGCGTGATTTTCAATCATTAATTTCACGGCGATTACCAGCCGATTTCGGGTTTTATTAACGCTAAAACGTTTGACTAGCCATGGTGAACAACCCTGCTATCCTGCGGGTTGACGAAGACTGATATCTCACCTCGTCTATACATACTGTCTGGCGAATCGTTTGTCAATGAATTCGGTGAACGGTAGTAAATACCGTTCAAGCGTATGTATGTATCGGTCGCCGAGCGCGGCACCTCAGTTGGGCTCGTCGGTAGGTAAGGTATATATCGTCCGCAAGTTGCGCGGGGGCACGTCTAGGTGCTCCCGGGTAAGATTCTCTATTGATAGGAGAAGACATGGCCATCATCAACAAGGGTATGTCCAGGCGTTCGTTCCTCGGCCTCACCGGCAGCGTCGCTGCTGTCGCGGGGCTTGGTCTCACCGGCTGCGGTGGCAGCTCCAGCGACGAGGGTTCCGCTTCCGGTTCCACCGATTCCGCCAACCGTGGTGGCGGCGTGATCACCGCTGGTTCCGCTTACGCTCCGTCCAGCTTCGATCCCGCCAGCACCGGCTCCGCTGTGGGCCTGGGTGCTAACTGGCACGTCGTCGAGGGCCTCTACGGCATCGATTACCACGACTACAGCACCTTCAACGAGCTCGCCACCGACGATCCCAAGTCTGTGGACGACACCACTTTCGAGGTCACCATCCGCAAGGGTGCCAAGTTCTCCGATGGCACCGAGGTCACCGCTGACGATGTCGTTGCCTCCTACACCGCTTGCGCCGCTTCCGCTACCTATGCTCCGTTCTTCCAGCCCTTCGAGTCCATCGAGGCCAAGGACGCCAGCACCGTGACGGTCAAGACCAAGGTCCCCAATTTCTCCCTGCTCAAGGATCGTCTGGCCATCGTCCGCGTTACCCCGGCCACCCAGACCGAGGAGGATCGCGCCAAGCAGCCGATCGGCTCCGGCCCCTGGATGTACGACTCTATCTCCGATACCGAGATCACCCTGGTTCCCAACCCCGAGTACAACGGTGAGTATGCTGCCGAGGATAAGAAGATCCAGTACAGCATCCTGACCGACCCCACCGCTCGCGTTACCGCTCAGCAGGAGGGCTCCACGCTCGTTATGGAGCTCGTTACCGCTGACGCCGTCGACCAGCTCGAGAGCGCCGGCTGCAAGATCGATAACGTTCAGGGTTTCGGCACCCGCTTCATCATGTTCAACGTCGCCAAGGAGCCTTGGAACAACGTCAAGGTCCGTCAGGCTGTCATGTATGCGCTCGACACCGAGAAGATGGTCAGCAACACCTTCGCCGGCCTTGCCACCGCTGCCAGCTGCTACCTGCCCAAGAGCTTCACCAACTATCATGAGGCTTCCACGGTGTACAAGACCGACGCCAAGAAGGCTAAGAAGCTCATCGAGGAGTCTGGCATCACCCCGGGTGCCATCACCCTGCGCACCACCGACAACGAGCAGATTAAGGGCATGGCCGCCCAGGTCAAGAACGACCTCGACGCTCTCGGCTTCGATGTGACCATCCAGACCGATACCTCGCCGGCCACCTACGCTGCCATCGACGGCGGCGAGGCCTACGATATCCTCCTTGCCCCTGGCGATCCTTCCTGCTTCGGCGCCGACCCCGACCTGCTGCTCAACTGGTGGTACGGCGACAACGTCTGGATGCAGACCCGTTGCCCGTGGAAGGAGTCCGCTGAGTGGCAGAAGCTCCACGGTCTCATGGACGAGGCTCTTGCCGCCGAGGGCGACGAGCAACAGAAGAAGTGGAACGAGTGCTTCGACATCATTGCCGATAATGCCGTTCTGTACCCCGTTGTCCACGTCAAGACCGTCTCCGCTTCCTGGGACGATCCGTCCACTGCGCCCAACGGCGAGGCCCTCGATGGCTTCAAGGGCATCGGCACGACGAGCATGTCCTTCAGGGGCGTCGCGACCGTCAAGGCGTAAGACTCGCTTGAGTCTTTATGCAGGATGTCGGTCGTTGGGACCGTATCCTCATAGTTGAAACAAAGACCCGGGCGGCAACGATGTCGCTCGGGTCTTGTAATGAGTATCCGTACTCATATACCAGTTGGTCCTACCGACAAAAGAAAGGGGAGAGAACGTGAACAACTTGCTACGTTTGATTGGAAGGCGTCTTGTGGCGCTGCCGATCATGGCATTGGGCGTCACCGTCCTGGTGTTCTTCCTTATGTCGTTCTCCAAGACCGACCCCGCCTACACGGCGTTGGGTGACGGTGCCTCGCCCGAGGCGGTTGCCGAGTACCATGAGAAGTATGGTCTGGACGACCCCTGGCCCGTGCGCTACGTGCGCTATATGGGCGATTTGATTCATGGCGACATGGGCACCTATGGTGCTGCTCGCAACTCCGTTGCCAAGCGCATCTCCACGGCCCTGCCCGTCACGATGCAGCTGACCTTCATCGGCCTTGCCATCGGTGCGGTCGTTTCGTTTTTGCTCGGCGTCATCGCGGCACTGTATCGCGACAAATGGCCGGACCAAGTGATCCGCGTCTTTTCCATCGCCGGCTTGGCAACCCCGTCGTTCTGGCTTGCCGTTCTGTTGATCCTGCTGTTCTCTTCCTACCTTAAGGTGCTCCCGGCATCGGGTGCTCTGCCTCACTTCACCACGAATCCGGCTGGTTATCTGGGCCGCATGATTATGCCCGCCATCGCCTTGGCATTTCCCCTGACGGGCCAGATGACTCGTATCGTGCGTACCGCCATGGTCGAGGAGCTCGACAAGGACTATGTCCGTATGGCTCGCGGTGCCGGCGTTCCCGAGAAGGTCGTCGTCGGTATCAACGTTCTTCGCAATGCGCTGATCACCCCGGTCACCACCCTCGGTCTTAAGATCGGTTACCTCATGGGCGGCGCCGTCGTCATCGAGGTTATCTTCAACCTCCCCGGCATGGGCACCGCGATTCTGCAGGGCGTTCAGGGCAACGAGGCGAACCTGGTTCAGGGCGTCGTTATCGTCGTTGCTCTTGCCTTCATCATCATCAACATCGTGGTTGACATGCTCTACCTGCTCATCAACCCGCGCATCAGGACGGTGTAGATTATGGTAAAGATTCGAGAGAAGCAAACCGAGCAGCTCGAGAAGGCTGCCTCCAAGGGGCTCAAGCTCGGTGGCTGGAAGAAGATGACGCTATCTTCTAAGATTGCCGCCGTCGTGCTGGTGCTGGTCGCCCTGACTGCGATTCTGGCGCCCCTTCTTGCCCCCTATAGCCCGGTCGAGATCTTTACGGCTCGCCAGGCTCCCGGCAACGGATTTATCTTCGGTACCGACGATAAGGGTCGCGATATTCTGTCGCGTATGCTCTACGGTGGTCGTTACTCGCTGATTATCGGCTTTGGCGCCACTGCCATGGCTCTGGTCTGCGGCTCGGTCGTGGGCGCCCTTGCAGCGGTTTCGCGCAAGGCCGTCTCCGAGACGATCATGCGTATCTTGGACATCATCATGTCCATCCCGGGCATCGCCCTCGCGGCCGTCTTCGTCTCCATCCTGGGCAACTCCGTGCCGTCGATCATCTTCGCCATCGGCTTTATGTACACTCCGCAGATTGCCCGTATCGTGCGCGCCAACATCGTGTCCGAGTACGGCGAGGACTATGTCCGCGCGGTCATCGTTTCCGGCGCCAAGGCTCCGTGGATTTTAATCAAGCATGTTCTGCGTAACTGCATCGCCCCGATCATGGTCTTCACCGTTACCCTAGTCGCCGACGCCATCATCTTCGAGGCTTCGCTGACCTTCATCGGCGCTGGTATCCAGGAGCCCACCGCTACCTGGGGCAACATCCTCGCCGACGCCCGCGGCGGCGTGCTCGCCGGCCGTTGGTGGCAGGCGTTGTTCCCGGGCCTGGCCATCATGATCACCTGCCTGGCGCTCAACATCCTCTCCGAGGGCATTACCGACGCCATGGCCGCTGCTCCCTCCGCCGCCCTGGATCCGACCGATTCCTCCAAGCGTCGCGAGGCCGACCTGCTGGTCTCCGACCCCGTTCGCGCCTACAAGGAGCAGGCCCAGTCCCTCTCTGCTCGCCTTGGCGCCCTGCGCGATGTCGAGCTCAAGCGTGACGATCGCCATGTGCCCGACGAGTCTGTCGAACCGATTCTCTCGGTCCGTGACTTCTGCATTCAGTTTGAGCATCACGGTGATATCAACGTCGTCGACCATGTCAACTTTGACGTCCGTCCTGGTCAGACCATGGGCCTGGTGGGCGAGTCCGGTTGCGGTAAGTCCATCACCACGCTGGCCATCATGGGCCTGACCGACGACGATGAGCACCTTTCCGGCGAGGTACTCTGGGAGGGCCGCGACCTGCTCAAGATGAGTAAGAAGGAGTGGTTCGGCCTGCGCGGTACCGATATCGCTATGGTCTATCAGGACGCCCTGTCCTCGCTCAATCCCTCCATGCTCATCTCTGCCCAGATGAAGCAGCTCACCAAGCGTGGCGGCACCCGTAGCGCCGAGGAGCTCCTGGAGCTCGTGGGCCTCGACCCCAAGCGTACGCTCGAAAGCTATCCGCACGAGCTTTCCGGTGGTCAGCGTCAGCGCGTTTTGATTGCTATGGCCCTTACCCGCGACCCCAAGCTGGTCATCTGCGACGAGCCCACGACCGCCCTGGACGTTACCGTCCAGAAGCAGGTCATCAAGCTGCTCAACGACCTTCAGGCCAAGCTCGGCTTTGCCATGATCTTCGTCTCGCATGACCTGGCGCTGGTCGCCGAGGTCGCCCATAACATCACGGTGATGTACGCCGGTCAGGTTATCGAGCAGGCGCCCACCAAGGAGCTGCTCACCAACCCGATCCACGAGTACACCCGCGGTCTTCTGGGTTCCGTCCTGTCCATCGAGAGCGGTTCGGGCCGCCTGCACCAGGTGCCCGGCGCCGTTCCGAGCCCGCGCGATTTCCCCAAGGGCGATCGCTTCGCGCCCCGCTCGAGCCATCCGCGTATTGGCCTGGACACCCGTCCGGTCTTCAAGCGCGTGCCCGGCACCGAGCACTTCTATTCCGAGCTCCCCGACGAGGTGCTCAAGGCAAATGGTTTGACCCCTCACGCGGAGGTGATGTAGATGAGCGAGACCGCAGTCAACGGCGTCGAGCCGATCATCTTCCTTGATGACGTCCACGTCACCTTTAGGACCCGTACCGGCTCGATTCTGCACCCTAACCTGGTTCACGCCGTCCAGGGTGTAACGATTAGGCTCATGCCCGGTCAGACGATCGGCATCGTCGGCGAGTCCGGTTGCGGTAAGTCCACCACCGCCAACGTCATGTGCGGCCTGCAGGCCCCCACGAGCGGCAAGGTCTACTTTAAGGGCAAGGACGTTACCAAACGTACCGCCGAGGACCGTCGCCACATGGGTCGCGTCATCTCGGTCGTGTTCCAGAACCCGGCCACGGCACTCAACCCCCGCATGGTCGTTCGCGAGCAACTGCTCGACCCCATGCGCGTCCACAACCTGGGTACCGAGGCCGAGCAGGAGAAGCGCGTCAAGGAGCTCTTGGAGCTCACCGGTCTGCCCAGCTCCGCCGCCGAGGTTCTTCCCGGCCAGCTTTCGGGCGGCCAGCGCCAGCGCGTCGCAATTGCCCGTGCCCTGTCGCTGAACCCCGATGCCATCATCGCCGACGAGCCCACCTCGGCTCTGGACGTTTCGGTCCGCGCGCAGATTCTGAACCTGCTGACCGACCTTAAGAAGGAGCTCGGCCTGGCCATGGTGTTCATCAGCCATGACATCCAGACGGTCCGCTATATCTCTGACGACATCATCGTTATGAATGGCGGCAAGATCGTCGAGCAGGGCGAGGCCAAGCAGGTCTTCCAGCACCCCCAGGACCCCTACACCAAGATGCTGCTCGGCGCTGCGCCGTCGCTGCTGCATCCCAAGCTCGGCGAGTAGCCTCGCTTTCCCTCCCGTGCGCCCGGTTCCCTTGCCGGGCGCACCTCCGTTGCGATTTCGAAAGGTTGGGTTCACGAGCCATGCCAAGTGCTCAGGAGCTACAACATCAATTTGGTGAATATCGAGGCGCCATGCCCCGTCCATCAGATTTCGATCTCTTTTGGAAGGATCGCATGGCCGAGGCCGACGCGGTCGGGCTTGACTATGCGATCGAGACGGCATCGGTCACAGATGCCGTGACCTGCCAGCTTTTCGACCTCTGGTATACCGGCATGTGTGGCGCTCGCCTGCATGCCAAGTACCTTAAACCCGTCTCGGACGAGCCCGTGCCATTGGTACTTCAGTTCCATGGATATCCGGGTGCAAGCCGCAGCTGGTTTGAGCAGGCGTCGTTTGCGGGCATGGGCATGGCACTCATCGCCCTCGACTGCCCCGGTCAAGGAGGTCCCTCCGAGGACATTGGTGGATTTGAGGGCACAACGGTCGCGGGCCATATCGTCGCCGGTATCGACGGCGACCCGGCCAACCTCTACTATGTCCGCTTGCACCAAGATATTCGCATCCTGTGCCGCATCGTTCGCGAGCTCGAGGGCATCGATCTTGCCCGTGTGTTTGTGAACGGCGCGTCGCAGGGCGGCGGTTTGGGCATTGCGACCTGTGCACTTAACAGCGAGCTTATCAATCGCGCCGCCATCCTCTATCCCTTCCTGTCAGATTTCCGCCTGGTCTGGGATTTGGATGCCGACGACATCGCCTACGAGGGCCTGCGCTATTGGTCTCGCTGGTTTGACGAGGACTCGACTCGTATTGACGAAGCCTATGCCAAGCTGGCGTACTTCGATTCCAAGAACTTTGCCCCCATGGTCAAATGCCCCGTGCTGTTTGGCACCGGCACAGCCGATACCGTCTGTCCGCCAGCGACGCAGTTTGCGGTCTATAACAACCTGACCTGTGAAAAGCGTCATGAGTTCTTTGAAGGCTTTGGCCACGAGGAGATTCAGGATTTTGACGATCTGATCATTCCGTTTTTCTGCAAGGGAGGGGAGGCTCATGTCTAAGTGCGAGAGCAATGTCGGCGAGCTGATTGTCTCCGACCTTGTGGGGATTCCCGGGACGGTTTCGTCAAGGCTCTCTGAATATCGGGACTGGCACGGTGATGTTCAGGCAGATGTTTCTGATTTGGAGACATGTGCTTCGAATCTTGAGATTCAAGGCCTGGCCATTACGGCGATTGACTTTGTTAACCCCTGCGCCCGTTACTCGGAGGTTTCCTTTGAGCTTGGTGGCGATGTGGTCCACGCACGCTTGATTGAGCCTGCCGGTCGCGCCCGAGCATCCGAGCTTGTGCCGCTATGTCTGATGTTTCACGACATCGACCGACCCGTGCGGGGATGGCATCACATGACGAGGTTTGCGGCCATGGGATATGCCGTGCTTGCGCTGGACGATGAGGCGATTGGATCCAGCGAGCTGCAGCAGGGGATTGCCTCTCCTGCTTTTGTCAAGCGCGTCCGTTGGGGTTGCGCGATGGCGAAGGTGGCGCGCAATCTTGATGGCGTGGACCCCGACCGCATCTTTGCATGGGGCGAGGGCCTTGGCGGCGGAGTCGCGCTGGCGGTTTCTGCTCTGGACGAGCGGGGCCTCGCCTGCACGGCGGTTGCCAATCCAATTCCCGGTGGCCTCGAGGCGTTGTCGTCTCGGGTGCGTGGATCGGTGCTCATGGGCACATCGCTCATGGATGCCGTGAGCGATCCCAAGGGCCAGTTTGCCGTATTCAACGGTCTTGAGTGTGACCGGAGGCATATCATCTATGCCAAATACGCTCATGAGCGCATCAATGCGTTCGAAAACGAAGTCATCGACTTTTTTAACCAAACGTTCTACCCGTGTTCTTTGGCCTAGACGGCCTGGACACTGCCAACAAGAGTGGGTGGCATAGGGCCGCCCGCCAGACAACTAAGGAGATTCTTGTGGCAACTCAGAAATTCACCGGCGTTATCCCTCCCGTCGTTGTTCCCGATACCGAAGATCACCAGCTCGACGTTGCCTCCTTTGAGCGCAGCATCAACCGCATGATCGATGCCGGCGTCGATGGCCTGTTCTTCCTGGGCTCTTCGGGCGAGGTCGTTTTCTCCACCGATGAGCGTCGTCGCCAGATCATTGCCGAGGCCGTTCGTATCGTCGACCATCGCGTGCCCGTCCTGGTCGGCATCATCGATACCGAGACCGAGCGCATGATCGAGCACGGTAAGGTCGCTCAGGAGCTGGGCGCCGATGCGCTTGTCGCCACCTGCCCGTTCTATGCCCTGCAGGGCATGACCGAGGTCGAGGAGCACTTCCGCATCCTGCACGAGGAGCTCGACCTGCCCATCTTTGCCTATGACATTCCCGTCTGCGTTCACACCAAGCTCCCCTGGAAGCTCCTTGCCAAGCTCGGCGCCGAGGGCGTCCTTGCTGGCGTCAAGGATTCCTCGGGTGATGACATCTCGTTCCGCTACCTCGTTCAGGAGAACGAGAAGAACGGTCATCCGATGAGTATCCTCACCGGTCACGAGGTTGTCGTCGACGGCGCTTACCTCGGTGGCGCCGACGGTTCTGTCCCGGGCCTTGCCAACGTTGAGCCCGAGGGCTACGTGCGCCAGTGGAAGGCCGCTCAGGCCGGTGACTGGGCTACCGTCAAGGCCGAGCAGGATCGCCTCAACGAGATCTCCCACATCTGGGATGTCACCTCGGGCGTCCAGGGCTATGCCGGTGGCGTCGGCGCCTTCAAGACCGCTATGAACCTCATGGGCATCTTCGACAGCCCGACCATGCCGCGCCCGGTGAAGGCCATGACTGGCGAGAACGTCGAGGCTATTAAGAAGGTCCTCCAGGACAACGGTCTCCTGTAAAGCTTTCCCAGGCACCCGACCTCGCCGTTCAACCGTGTGGCCATGACCCGTTAGGTCAATGGCCACACGGTTTCTCGGCGATCTTGGGCACCTGGATAACCTTTACTGCGCTGTGACGGCTAGCCTGACGGCGCATTTCCTGTAGTTGTTTTTATCTCCGAAGGAGAGCGACATGGAGAACAAGTACGTCTGCTCTGTCGATATCGGCGGAACTAAGATTGCGACTGCCATCATGGAGTACCCGGCTGACGGTAGTGTGCCCCATCCCGTTTTTGAGGCCGAGGTTCCCACGGAGGCCCAAGAGGGCGGCGAGGCCGTCTTCCAGCGTATTGAGGCGTCCATCAAGGCTGCTCTCGAGGCGAATCCCGATGTCGAGGTCCTTGGCGTCGGTATCGGTGCCGCCGGCGTCGTCGATCCCAAGACGGGCGCCATCGCGTATGCCAATGAGATCATGCCCGGCTGGTCCGGCGTTCAGTTGGGGCCGCGTCTGCGTGAGGATCTCGGTCTTCCCGTTGCCGTTGTAGGCGACGTGCAGGCTCATGCTCTGGGCGAGGCCCACTGGGGCGTCGGCAAGGGCAAGTTCTCCGTCTTGTGCCTGGGCATCGGTACGGGCATTGGCGGCGCATATGTCGAGAACGGCCGCGTGATGCAGGGCTTCCATGGTGCTGCTGGCCATATGGGCCACATCGAGTGCTCGGCTGCCGCCGGCATTCCCTGCGCCTGCGGGCGTTCCGGCCATCTTGAGTCTGTCGCTTCGGGCACTTCCATTGGTCGTATGTACGATGAGCGCTTTGGCCGCGTCGACCCCAGCCGTCCTTCGGTCGGTCGCGATGTGAACGACCTGTGCCGCGCGGGCGACGCAAAGGCAACCGAGGTCATCCACGACGCCGGCTTTGCGCTGGGCGCCAGCTTGGGCTCGCTCGCTAACATCCTGGACCCTGAGGTCATCGTGCTTTCGGGCGGCGTGATTCACCAAGGTCCCGATTGGCGTTCGCAGACGTGGAAGGATTCGGTGCACGAGGGCTATGCCAGCCAGGCGCTCGATCCGCTTCAGGACACGCCGATCCTCATCGGTTCTCTGGAGGGCGATGCTCCGCTCATCGGTGCCGCTGAGCATCTTCTTGCCTCGTTGAAGTAAACGTATCTGCTGTAGGAGCCTCCCGAGACAACACGCCTCGGGAGGCTGTTCTGAGAAAGGTTGCAGCCTTATGACCGTCGATCCTTTGATTCAATCCCTGAAGGGCAAGCTCGTCGTGAGCGTTCAGGCGTATATGGGCGAGCCGCTTCGTACGCCCGAGACCATGGCTCAAATGTCTCGCGCTTGCGAGCTTGGCGGCGCCGCCGCCATTCGCTGTCAGGGCCTTGCCGACATTGCCGCTATTAAGGGTCGCTGTGAGGTTCCCGTCATCGGCCTGTGGAAGGATGGACACGAGGGCGTTTACATCACGCCGACGCTGCGTCACGCTCGCGCCTGCGTTGCTGCCGGTGCCGATATCGTGGCGATCGACGCCACCGATCGTCCGCGTCCCGATGGCAAGACCGTCGAGGATACCTTCCGCCCGCTGCACGAGGAGGGCGTGCTCCTGATGGCGGATTGTGCCACCATCGAGGACATTCGCCGTGCGGTTGATATGGGCTTTGACCTGGTATCCACCACGCTTTCTCACGGCGTCGCCGCCATCGACTGCACCATGGCCGATGGCCCCGACCTGCCACTCCTGCGTCAGGCGACCGAGGAATTCCCCGGTCTTCCCATCATCTGCGAGGGCCGCGTGCACACGCCCGAGGAGGCTCGCGCTGCGATCGATGCTGGCGCCTGGGCCGTTGTCGTCGGCACCGCCATCACGCACCCCACGAGTATTACGAGTTGGTTCAAGGCTGCGCTTGAGGCGTAAGACAGGCCTCGTATCCGCTCGGGGCGGTATACTCAATATAGGCAATTGACCGCGCGGGATCCGGGTTGCTGGGTCCCGCGCTTGTTTTTGGGAGGCAGCACATGCAAAAGGGAGATGCCATGGATGCGGCGGAGCGCTCGGAGCGCATCCCCGATATCGTCATCATCACCGGAATGTCCGGATCGGGCCGCACACAGGCCATGCACGTGTTCGAGGACATGGGCTATTTTTGCATTGATAACCTACCTCCGCGTCTCATCGCCCAGCTTGCCGAGCTCGTCGGCATCAATACGGGCGTGGGCAGGCATCTCGCCGTCACCTGCGATTTGCGTAGCCAGGGACTGTTTGACGAGTTGCTCGATGCGGTCGCCGCGCTCGAAGAGCGCGAGATGAGCTGCGACATCGTGTTCCTGGAGGCTTCTGACGAGGTGCTGATTCGTCGCTACAGCGAAAATCGCCGCCGTCATCCCATTGCCAAGCCGGGGGAGACTACGGCCGATGCCATTCAGCGCGAGCGCCTTCAGCTGCAGGGCGTGCGCGATCGAGCCGATATGATTATCGACACGAGCCGCCTGCGCACCTCTGCCCTGCGCAACAAATTGCGCATGGCGTTCTCCGAGTTGTCCGACCAGCAGCTCATGGACGTTCACGTGTTCTCGTTTGGCTTTAAGCACGGTATGCCCGTCGAGGCGGACATTATGATCGACGTTCGCTTCCTGCCCAATCCGTTTTACGATCCCGAGATGCGTACCATGACCGGTCTCGATAAGAAAGTCTCCGACTTTGTTCTGGACCATCCCAAGACCCAGGAGTTCTGGAAGGCCTGGACGCAGCTGCTCGATACGGTGATGCCGGGCTATATCGCGGAGGGTAAGCCGCAGCTTTCTATCGCCATCGGCTGCACGGGCGGACAGCACCGTAGCGTCGCCATTGCCGAGGCCACGGCCCGTTACCTGGAAGGCGCCCAGTATCACGTGAGCATCTCCCACCGCGACCTGTCGCGCGCCAACACGAAGGCATAGGCCTGCATGTCGTTTACCGCTGAGGTGCGCGACGAGCTTGCGCGCTGCGAACCCGAATGTGAATACTGCGATTTGTCGACGCTTGCCGCCCTGACGCGTGTGAGCGGTACGCTTTCGTTGGCCGGCTCCGGGCGGTATCGTTTGACGGTCGCGACCGAGACGGGCGCCGTCGCGCGCACGATGATCACACTGACGCATCGCATCCTTAAGCTCAAAACGGAGTTCACCGTCCGTAAATCTGTATTGCATAAGGTTCGAAACTACCTCATCACCTTGCCCGATCAACCCGACCTGGACAAGGCTCTGGTGCTGCTGGGCATTCTCGACCGCAGGGGAGGGCTCGTCGCCGGTGTTCCCCGGCACATCGTTGCCCGTCCCTGCTGCAGGCTTGCCTACATCCGCGGCGCGCTCATCGCGGGCGGTTTCGTGGCCGATCCCCGCGGCGACTTTCATTTGGAGATCGCGGTGCAGGGCGAGCAATATGCCAAGGGGCTTTGCGATCTGTTGGAGCAGATTGGGGTCCATGCTCGTGTTAATGCGCGGCGGGGGTCATATGCCGTGTACATTAAGAGCGCCGAGGAAATCGAGCATCTATTAAAGCTGATTGGTGCCAAGCGCAGCGTTGCCGAGATTGAGGAGGCGCGCGCGGTCAAGTTGGTTAAGAACGATGTGAACCGTCGCGTGAACGCCGAGCTCGCCAACCAGACCAGAAGCGCCGGTGCTGCCCAGCATCAGCTTGCGCTTATCGATGAGCTCGAGCAGCGAGGCCTTCGCGATGCGCTTCCGGATGCCTTGGCGGTCTTTTGCGACCTGCGCGAGCGCTATCCCGATCTTTCGCTGCGTGATTTAGGGGAGATGGCTGACCCTCCCTTGTCGAAGTCGGCCCTCTACCATCGAGTTTTGAGGCTTGAAAAGCTCATTGAAGCAAACAGGTAGATTAAAGTATCGACTTATATACGGATTTAGCTGCTGTTTTAGTATTTAAAACGTTTTAACGTAAATTTGATTTTCAATTTCGAGCATTCTCGTGAAATTCAAGTCAAAAAAAAGGTATATTAGGCGAGTGGTTAGTTTGTGGGCCTCAACGGCAGGCGCTGTAGCTTGCGGGGGCCTTACGAAAGGAGACACAATGGCAGTAAAGGTTGCTATTAACGGCTTCGGTCGCATCGGTCGTCTGGCTTTCCGTCAGATGTTCGGTCATGAGGGCTCCGAGATCGTCGCTATCAACGACCTCACCTCTCCCGATATGCTCGCTTACCTGCTGAAGTACGACTCCACGCAGGGCAACTACGCTCGCGATCACGAGGTCGTTGCTGGCGAGGATTCCATCACCGTTGACGGCAAGGAGATCAAGATCTACAAGGAGGCCGACGCCAACAACCTGCCTTGGGGCGACCTCGACGTCGACGTCGTTCTCGAGTGCACCGGCTTCTACACCAGCAAGGCTAAGGCTCAGGCCCACATCAACGCTGGCGCCAAGAAGGTCGTCATCTCCGCTCCGGCTGGCAGCGATCTGCCCACCATCGTGTACAACGTCAACCACGAGACGCTGACCGCTGAGGACAACATCATCTCCGCTGCTTCCTGCACCACCAACTGCCTCGCCCCGATGGCCAAGGGTCTGAACGACTTCGCTCCCATCGTGTCCGGCATCATGACCACCATTCACGCCTGGACTGGCGACCAGATGCCGCTCGACGGCCCGCAGCGCAAGGGCAACAAGCGTCGTAGCCGCGCCTGCGCCGTCAACATCGTCCCCAACACCACCGGTGCTGCCAAGGCTATCGGCCTGGTTCTCCCCGAGCTCAACGGTAAGCTCATCGGTGCCGCCCAGCGCGTCCCGACGCCGACCGGCTCCATCACCAACCTCTACGCTGTCGTTGACAAGAAGGTCACCGTCGACGAGGTCAACGCTGCTATGAAGGCCTACGCTGCCACCATCTCCGAGACCTTCGGTTACAACGAGGACGACATCGTCTCCACCGACATCATCGGCGAGACCCATGGCTCCATCTTCGACGCCACTCAGACCATGTGCTCTGACCTCGGCAACGGCCAGACCCTCGTTCAGGTCACCTCTTGGTACGACAACGAGAACTCCTACACCTCTCAGATGGTCCGCACCATCAAGTACTTCGAGAAGTTCGTTGCTTAATTTAGCTTTTAGCGAATAGCTCGTTGAGCGTCTAAAGAAGGGCGCGGCCTTATAGGGCTTACACCCTAGGGTCGCGCCCTTTTTATAAGAAATCGTCTGCCGTAATGGGAGGCAGACACGTACGAAAGGTAGAAGCAAACATGGCCTTTACCAAGAAGACCGTCCGCGACATCGATGTCGACGGCAAGCGCGTTCTCGTCCGCGTTGACTTTAACGTGCCTATCAAGGATGGCGTCGTTGGCGACACCACCCGTATCAAGGCTGCCCTGCCCACCATCAACTATCTCGTTGAGCACAATGCTCGCGTCATCCTCATGAGCCACCTCGGCCGTCCCGATGGCACCGGCTTCCAGCCCGAGCTGTCCCTCGAGCCCGTCGCCAAGAAGCTCGCCGAGCTCTCTGGTCTTGACGTTGCCTTTGTTGCCGACACCTACGGCGAGAAGGCTGCCGAGGCTGTCGCCGCCGTCGAGCCGGGCAAGGTTCTCGTTCTCGAGAACGTCCGCTTCGATAAGCGTGAGAAGAAGAACGATCCCGAGATCGCCAAGAAGCTCGCTTCCTATGGTGACGTCTTCGTTCTCGATGCCTTCGGCACCGCTCACCGCGCCCAGGGTTCCGTCGTGGGCCCCGCCGCTTACCTGCCTGCCGTCGCCGGCTTCCTGCTCGAGAAGGAGGTCGACACGCTGACCGGCATCTTCGCCGAGCCCGAGCGCCCCTTCGTCGCCATCGTCGGCGGTTCCAAGGTTTCCTCCAAGATCGGCGTTCTCGATCACCTCATCGACTCTGCTGACACCCTGATCATCGGTGGCGGTATGGCCTACACCTTCTTCCTGGCTCAGGGCCTGTCCGTTGGTCAGTCCCTCAAGGAAGAGGACTGGGTCGAGCGCGCTGGCGAGATGCTCAAGAAGGCCGAGGAGAAGGGCGTCAAGATCCTGCTCCCCATCGACAACCGCGTTGCCGATCACTTTGGCGAGGACGCTGTCCCCGAGGTTGTCGCTTCCGACGCTATCCCCGACGATCGTGAGGGCATGGACATCGGCCCCAAGACCGAGGAGCTTTACGCCGAGGCCGTCAAGGGTGCCAAGACCGTGTTCTGGAACGGCCCCATGGGCGTCTTCGAGTTCGACAACTTCGCTCACGGCACCCAGGCTATCGCCGAGGCTGTCGCCGAGGCCGACTGCGCCTCGATCATCGGCGGTGGCGACTCCGTCGCAGCTGTCAACAAGTTCAACCTGGCCGACAAGATGAGCTGGATCTCCACCGGTGGTGGAGCTTCCATGGAGCTCGTCGAGGGTAAGGCCCTGCCCGGAGTGGAGGCGCTTCTCGATGCCTAATCGCACCCTTCTTATCGCTGGTAACTGGAAGATGAACAACGACGTCGCCGAGGCCGCCAAGCTCGCCGACGAGCTGGCTCAGGCTCTGCCCGAGGTTCCGGCTGGCGTCGAGGTGCTCGTCTGCCCTCCGACTATCGACATCACCACGGTTCATGACCGCATTCAGGCTGCCCCCATCGCCCTCGGTGCACAGAATGTGTACTGGGAGGCCAAGGGTGCCTTCACCGGTGAGTCCTCTTGCGACATGCTCAAGTCCGCTGGTTGCACCTACTGCATCATCGGTCACTCCGAGCGTCGCGACTACTTCCACGAGACCGACGAGGACCAGAACAAGAAGGCCAAGGCTCTCGTTGCCGCCGGTCTTGTTCCCGTCTTCTGCTGCGGCGAGTCCCTTGAGGTCCGCGAGGCCGGCACCTATGTCGAGCACGTCGTGAACCAGGTCAAGGCCGGCCTTGCTGGTCTTGAGATCACCTGCCCCAAGCAGGTCGTCGTCGCCTACGAGCCCATCTGGGCCATCGGCACCGGCAAGACCGCTACCGCCGAGGACGCTCAGGAGGTCTGCGGCGCTATCCGTGAGACCCTCAAGGAGATGTTCGGCGAGGAGCTCGCTAACGGCATCCGCGTCCTGTATGGCGGTTCCGCTAAGCCCGGCAACATCGCCGAGCTCGTCGCCAAGCCCGACGTTGACGGCGCCCTTGTGGGCGGCGCTTCGCTCAAGGCTGCCGACTTCGCCTCTATGGTCGTCAAGGCAGGCGAGTAGGACATATGGCACAGCGTCATCTTCCTGCACTCCTGATCATCATGGATGGTTGCGGCCTTGCTCCGGCCGATGGCGAGAACGCCGTCGCCGCTGCCAAGACGCCCTTCCTTGATAGCCTGTACGAGAAGTACCCCCACACCACGCTCGGCGCTTCGGGCGAGGACGTGGGTCTTCCCGATGGCCAGATGGGTAACTCCGAGGTGGGTCACCTCAACATCGGTGCCGGCCGCATCGTGTTCCAGGAGCTTTCGCGCATCAACAACGCCATCAAGGACGGCTCCATCGCCAAGAACGAGGTTTTCGTCAAGGCTATGGACGACGTCAAGGCTGACGGCAAGACCCTTCACCTCATGGGCCTTATGAGCCCTGGCGGTGTTCATTCTCACATGAACCACGTCGAGGCTCTGGTCAAGATGGCTGCCGAGCATGGTGTCAAGACCGTTCGCGTCCACGCCTTCATGGATGGCCGCGACGTTGACCCGCAGTCCGGTGCCGGTTACATGAGTGAGTTCTGCGCCTTCCTGGCTAAGATCTCCGAGGAGACTGGTTGCGACGCTCGCGTTGCCACCGTCTCGGGCCGTTATTGGGCCATGGACCGCGATAATCGTTGGGAGCGCATCCAGCGCGCCTACGACGTCATGGTCAACGCGTCCGATGCCGATACCGACCCCGTTGCCGGTATCAAGGCCTACTATGAGAAGGATCCGCGCGGCGACGAGTTCGTCGAGCCCTTCGCTGCCCACAACGAGGGCATCCACGAGGGCGACGCGGCCATCTTCTTCAACTTCCGTCCCGACCGTGCTCGTCAGATGACCCGCGTGTTCACGGACAAGGAGTTCGACGGCTTTGAGCGCGAGCAGATCAAGCTTTCTCACTTTGTGACGATGACCGAGTACGATCCGACGTTTGACGTCGAGGTCGCCTTCCCCAAGACGTTCCCCGAGAACGTCCTGGCCGACGTTATCGCCGCCAACGGCCTGAAGCAGCTGCATACCGCCGAGACCGAGAAGTACGCCCACGTGACGTTCTTCCTCAACGGCGGCATCGAGGAGCCCAAGGAGGGCGAGGAGCGCGTGCTCGTCGCTTCCCCCAAGGTCGCTACCTATGATCTGCAGCCCGAGATGAGCGCTCCGGAGGTTACTGAGAAGCTCGTCGCTGCTATTAACGAGGATCGCGCTGATTTCTACATCGTGAACTTCGCGAACTGCGACATGGTTGGTCACACCGGTGTCTTCGACGCCGCCGTTAAGGCCGTCGAGGCTGTTGACGATGCCCTGTCCAAGGTTGTCCCGGCGATTCTCGCCAAGGGCGGCTTTGCGCTGATTACCGCCGACCACGGCAACGCCGATCACATGTTTGACGTTGCTTCCGACGGTTCCAAGCATCCGTTCACGGCTCACACCACCAACCGTGTGCCGTTCATCATCGTTGATGAGAAGGCCAAGCTCACCGGTATCGAGGACGGTCGTCTCTCCGATATCGCTCCGACCATGCTCACCATGGCTGGTCTCGAGCCTTCCGCCGAGATGACGGGCCGCGTGCTCGCCACCGAGGCCTAAAGAAAACAACTATCGTTTTCTTGTAAGGGGGTTGTCCACGTCCGGGCAACCCCCTTTTGGTATTTCTGCCATTTCTACTCCGTCCCCAAATGGCAGATGGGGAGTGTTGGGGGTTGTGGTACAGTACTGGAGTTTGAATTGTTCTATTAAGGAGCTTATCTATGGGTCCGTTCCAGATTCTTCTGTTTGCTGTGTGGGCTGTTTCTGCCGTGGCGCTGACGATTCTCGTTCTGATGCACTCCGGTAAGGGCACCGGCGTTTCGGATATGATCGCCAGTTCTCTGTATAACTCCACCTCTGCCACGGGCGTTATGGAGCAGAACCTTGACCGCCTGACCGTCATCATGGCTGTTGTGTTTGCCGTGTGCGTCGTGCTGTGCATGTTCTTCTTCCCGCAGGGCATCGTCGGCTACTAAGCATCGGCGTATATACGTTTGTAAAGGGTCCCGCATGTGCGGGGCCCTTTTTGTTTACAGACTTGTAATAGAGTCAAAATATCCCCACATACTTCGCCTAACTAAAGAAATTCTCGACCGTTAACCGGAATCAGCGCCAAATTGTGCATAAAATGCGCTACTGTATTGCAAAACGTTGGCCCGCACTGCATAACCAGCCATAACGGCGGACCGCGTTTGAATGGTTCGATTGGGCTGTCTCGACGTTGCCCGGCCGAATTCACTTTGTCCTATCTCATAAGGAGGATGGCATGGCTGATTCTATGTTCCACCAGCCCGTTATGGGTCGTCGCGCCTTTGTTGGCGGCACCCTCGCTGCGAGCTCCATGGCTTTTCTTGCCGCATGCGGCAAGAAGGGCGGCGACGCTTCCGGATCTGACTCCGGTTCGACGCTGAACTTCTACATCAACAACCCGGTCTGCATCGACCCCTACAACGTCCAGGAGGATCAGGGCACTCAGGTCGAGTACCAGCTCTTCGACGCTCTGACGGAGTACGACCCCGAGAAGGGCGAGATCGTTCCGCTGGCTTGCGAGTCCTTTGAGGCTAACGACGACGCCACCGAGTTCACCTTCAAGATCAAGAAGGCTAAGTTCCACAACGGTGACGACGTTACCTCCAAGTCCTTCAAGCTCGGTTGGGAGCGTCTAGTCAACACCAAGTCGGCCATCGCCACCGAGTATGGTCCTTCCGAGGTCTCCTATCACCTTTCCATGGTTGAGGGCTATGACGATCTGCTTGCCGGCAACGCTACCGAGCTCAGCGGTGTTACTTGCCCCGACGATGAGACCCTCGTCGTCAAGCTGTCTTCCGCTTACGCCGACTTCCCCTTCGTCGCCTCTCACCCGGCTCTGTCCCCGGTTCCCGAGTGCGCCGAGTCCGATGTCAAGAGCTTCTACCTTGCCCCGGTCGGTAACGGCCCGTTCATGATGGACGGTAAGTGGGAGGATGGCCAGGAGATCAACCTCAAGAAGTTTGACGATTACTATGGCGACAAGGCCAAGATCGATGGCATCCACTTCCAGGTCATCAAGGACATGGAGACCGCTTACAAGGAGTTCCAGGCCGGTAACCTCGATGTCTGCGACGTTCCCGTTGCTCAGATCGATGCCGCCAAGAAGGACCGTGGCGAGTCCAAGGACGGTTACACCATGGGTGACGGCGAGCATATGCTGCTCGGTGCCGAGCCTTCCACGTACTATCTGACCTGCAACACCACGGCCGAGCCGTTCAATAACGCCGACCTGCGCAAGGGCATCTCCCTGGCCATCAACCGTGAGGCCATCTGCAAGACCATCTTCAAGGGTACCCGTACCCCCGCCGACGGTATTGTTCCTCCGGGAATCGCCGGCTACAAGGAGGGCGCATGGGAGTTCTGCGCCTATGACGTCGACAAGGCTAACGAGTACCTCGACAAGGTCGCTCCCGCTGGCGCTAACGGCGATCGTGGCATTAGCGTGACCCTTTCCTACAACCAGGACGGTGGTCACAAGGAGATCATGGAGTCCATCATCGGCGACCTCGCCAAGGTTGGCGTTACCGCTGTCTCCGATACCCCTGAGTGGTCTGCCCTGCTCGAGCAGTATCAGAACTTCAACTATCAGTTCGGCCGTCTGGGCTGGATCGCCGATTACCCGATCATGGACAACTTCCTGTACCCGCTGTTCCACTCCGACTCCCTCGGTGGCGACAACCGCTCCGGTTACAGCAACCCCGAGTTCGATGCCAAGGTCGACGAGGCCCGCACCACGGTTGATGACGAGGAGCGCATCGCCAAGATGCGGGAGGCCGACGCTATGGTCGCTGCTGACTGCCCGGTTATCCCGGTGATGTTCTACACGCACACCATCGCTGGCTCTGACCGCGTCAAGCATCTCTATGTTGATCCGCAGAAGCACGCCGATCTGGGTACCGCCGAGCTCGCCTAAGGGTTTTGCAGCTTCCGTGAGGGTCAAGTATTTACGTAGACCTCATGGGAAACATACAGTTCTCCCTAACCTGGGGTAAACTGGCTGATGGTAATTTTGGGATGCCGGTCTGGCGATCGGCATCCCATTTAGGTTAATCCCTAGATAGGGGAGTGGTATGGGTAAGTACATCGTTAAACGTGTGCTTCAGTTCATCCCGGTGTTTTTGGGCGTTACGCTGATTCTGTTCGCCCTCCAGAATATCGTGCCGGGAGATCCGATCAAGCTGATCGGTGGAGACAAGGCTCTGTCCCCCGAGGTGGAGCTTCAGCTTCGCGTTCGCTATCACCTGGTCCAGACGGACGAGGACGGCAACGCGATCCTTGACGAGAACGGCGACCCCGTTCAAACGTCGCTCGTGGACCGTTACTTGTATTACATGAACGGCCTGCTTCATGGCGATCTGGGCAATTCGTACCAGCGCAAGCTGCCGGTTACGGAAATCTTTGCCCAGAAGTATCCGTATACGGTCAAACTTGCCGCGTGCGCCATCGTGCTCGAGGCAATCATGGGTATCGGTGCGGGTATCATTTCGGCGGTTAAGCGTTATTCCTTCTGGGATATTTTGGTAACGCTCACCACGTCGATTCTCGTTGCCGTCCCGGCCTTCTGGCTCGGTATGTTGCTGCAGCTGTTCTTTGGCGTCATTCTCAAGGACGCCACGGGCGGTGCATTCTCCATGCCGATCTCGGGTGCCGGCGGTTCCAGCTCTCAGTATCAGGATTGGATGCACTATGTGCTTCCGACCATTACGCTGGCTTCGGTTTCGACCGCTTATGCCGCCCGCATTATGCGCTCGCAGCTGCTTGACGTCATGAACCAGGATTACATCCGTACGGCAAAGGCCAAGGGTCTCTCCAATCGCGCGATCATTATCAAGCATGCGCTTAAGAATGCACTCATCCCCGTCGTTACCTATATTGGTGTCGACTTCGGCGGCATGCTTTCGGGCGCCATCCTGACCGAGACGGTCTTTAACTGGCCCGGCATCGGCTTCGAGGTCTACCGCGCCATTAGCATGCGCGACTGGCCCATCGTTATGGGCGGCGTTACGCTCATTGTTGTCGTCGTTATGGTGATCAACCTGCTCGTCGACATTAGCTATGCATTCCTCGACCCGCGCATCCGCCTTGGCGGTCCGTCGGATAAGGCCTAAGGGAGGTACGTCTCATGCAGGAAACTGATTCTCAGTCTCAGGAGCAGGCTACCGCCACCAAGGCCGCATCTGCTCCCGCCAAGTCCCGCACGCTGTGGGGCGACGCTTTTAAGCGTCTTCGTAAGAACAAGCTCGCCGTTATCGGTGTCTGCTGGATCATCATCGTTGTTGTGGTCGCCCTGACCGCCGATCTGTGGGCTAAGCCCTGGCTCGGCTCTCCTACGGCTTCTGACTCGACCACCATGGCCGAGACGTCGCTGCTGGCTCCGTGTGCCGAGCACCCGTTTGGCACCGACTCTCTTGGTCGTGACATTCTCGTCCGTGTTATCTACGGTGCACGCGTTTCGCTTTCCGTCGGTATTATGGCCACCGCCATCTCCACGGTGATCGGTCTGGTCATGGGCGCCCTGGCCGGTTTCTATGGCGGCATCTGGGATACGATCATCATGCGCTGTGCGGACATCTTCCTGGCGTTCCCGTACGTGCTGTTCGTTGTTGCCATGATTGCCGTTATCGGTCGTGGTCTTCAGAATGTCTTTATCGCCATCGGCATTCTCGGCTGGCCTTCGATTGCGCGCGTCTTTAGATCCGCGATCCTGACGGTCAAAGAGAACGACTATGTTGACGCCGCTCGCGCTATGGGTGCATCCGATGCGCGTATCGTTATGCGCCATATCTTCCCGAACTCCGTTGCTTCTATCGTGGTCTATGCGACCATGAACATTGGTGGCGCTATTCTGACCGAGTCTGCCCTGTCCTTCCTCGGCATGGGCGTTATCCCGCCTACGCCTTCGTGGGGCTCCATGATTCAGGACGGTCAGCAGTATCTTCTGACTGCTCCCTGGATGATGATCATGCCCGGTCTGGCAATTCTCTCGACGGTGCTCGCCTTCACCCTGCTGGGTGACGGTCTGCGCGACGCCCTCGACGTCAAGATGAAGGACGCATAAGGATGAAGAAGAACAAGAACTATGTGGACCTGAAGGACCAGCCGGTTCCCGAGGGCCAGCATCTGCTCGAGGTCGATGACCTTAAGATGTATTTCCATACCGAAGATGGTGTCGTTCGCGCTGTCGACGGTGTGTCCTACACACTCGATCGCGGCGAGACCCTGGGTGTCGTCGGTGAGTCCGGCTCCGGTAAGTCCGTGACCGCCATGACCATCATGGGCCTCATTTCGATGCCTCCGGGAAAGATTGAGGGCGGCGACGTTCGCTATCGCGGTCGTTCTATCCTCGAGATGACCGAGGAAGAGATGCAGCACATTCGCGGTAACGATATCGCGATGATCTTCCAGGATCCTATGACCTCCTTGAACCCGGTCTATAAGATCGGCAAGCAGGTGGGCGAGGGCCTTCGTCTGCATCGTGGCTACTCCAAGCAGGAGGCGCTCAAGCGCGCCACCGAGCTTTTGGACCTCGTTGGCATTCCCGAGCCCGAGAAGCGCGTCAATGAGTATCCGCACCAGTTCTCTGGTGGCATGCGTCAGCGTGTCATGATTGCTATGGCCCTTGCCTGCGATCCCGATATTCTGATTGCCGACGAGCCCACGACCGCCCTGGACGTTACCATTCAGGCTCAGATTATTGAGCTTATGCAGGAAATGCAGGAGAAGAACGGCAACGCCATCATCATGATTACCCATGACCTGGGCGTTGTCGCCGATATGGCCGACAAAATCATGGTTATGTACGCCGGCCGTCCCGTCGAGTTCGGTACTGCTGAGGAAATCTTCTACGAGAGCCGCCACCCCTACACCTGGGGCCTTATCCGCTCTATCCCGGAGCAGGCCATCGAAGAGAAGAAGCCGCTGACGCCGATTCACGGCAACCCGCCTTCGCTCATGAACCTGCCCGAGGGCTGCGTCTTCTCTCCTCGTTGCCCCTATGCGACGGACAAGTGCCGCAAGCAGCGCCCCGAGCGCGTTGTCACCGAGTCCGGTCATTACTCTGCGTGCCACTACTCCGGTGACCCCGAGTTCCTCAAGAACGCTCCTGAGACGTCCCGTACGCGCAAGGATTCTAAGAAGGGAGGCGAGGCGTAATGGCAGATACCAACGAGCGTACTCCGCTGCTGAAGGTCGAGCACCTCTCTAAGGAGTTCCCCGCAGAGTCCGGCATGTTCGCCAAGCGTTTTTCCAAGCGCGTCGTCTCTGCTGTAAACGACATCTCTTTTGAGATTTATCCTGGTGAGACCTTTGGTCTGGTTGGTGAATCTGGTTGCGGTAAGTCCACGACGGGTCGCACCATCATGCGCCTGACCAAGCCGACCGCCGGTAAGGTGTTTTTCCAGGGCAAAGACGTTGCCGAGATGAGCAAGCATGAGATCAAGGACATGCGTCGCGAGATGCAGTTTATCTTCCAGGATCCTTATGCTTCGCTCAATCCTCGTATGACCATCGGCGAGATTGTCTCTGAGCCCATGACCATTCATGGCGTGGGTACCAAGGAAGAGCGAATCGAGCGCGTCCGCGAGCTGCTGGACGTCGTCGGCCTCAACCCCGAGCACATCAACCGCTATCCGCACGAGTTCTCGGGCGGTCAGCGTCAGCGTGTCGGCATCGCCCGTGCGTTCGCTCTGAAGCCCAAGCTGATCATCTGCGACGAGCCCGTTTCCGCTCTGGATGTTTCCATTCAGGCCCAGGTTCTTAACCTGCTCAAGGAACTTCAGGACAAGTTCGGTACGGCCTATCTCTTCATTGCCCACGACCTGTCCGTCGTGCAGCACATCTCCGATCGCGTTGCCGTTATGTATCTGGGTAAGATGGTCGAGGTTTCGGACTGGAAGACGCTCTATAGCGAGCCTCACCATCCGTACACGCAGTCGCTGCTATCTGCCGTGCCGGTTCCCGATCCGGATATTCAGAAGACCCGCAAGCGCATCATCCTCGCCGGCGATCCGCCGTCGCCGCTGGATCCGCCGACCGGCTGCCGTTTCCACACGCGCTGCCCGATCGCGCAGGGCATCTGCTCCGAGAAGCTTCCTGAGTTTAAGGAAGTTGCCCCGGGCCACTGCTGCGCGTGCCACTTCGCCGAGCCGTTCCCGATCAAGGAATCGCACATCGACCTGTAGTCGGTTGTTATCGTCCGGGCCCGCCCTGGCGTTACTTTTCAGAACGTCCTCGGACATGTCGGAAGCCCCGCCGCGCGCTACGCGCTGCGGGGCTTCCTCTGTCCTGCGGAATGTTCTGAAAAGTAACGCCAGGGCGGGCCCTGCGGTAACTCGGCAGGGGGAGTGCGATTCCTCGATCGCTCACTAAACCTAATAAGAAATTGAGTGAGGCCGGAGCTTTAGCTCCGGCCTCCTTATATAAGGGCTCGGCAAAGCCGAGCCACAAACTTTTTATCAGCCCCCAGAACATGTTTGGGAATTGTGTTTGGAGAATGTGGCCGTAGGCCCCGAATCGGTGTTGCCTCCCGGCGCATTCCGCAGGGGGAGCGATATTTTGCAGCACGAAGTGCGTAGCAAAATATCGCCCATGCCCGAGGACGCGCCGGGAGGCAACACCGATTCGGGGCCGGGCATACGGATCTACCTGCGCATTTACAAATTCGTAAACTTTTTTGAAAAAAGTGCTTGCACAGTTCTCGAATCATAGGTTATTATCTTCCTCGTTGAACGCGCGGGTCCAACAAAACGAACCGCGAATCAACAACATAGCATGTCGGAGTGGCGGAATTGGCAGACGCGCTAGCTTGAGGTGCTAGTGACCGCTTTTTGGTCATGCGGGTTCAAGTCCCGCCTCCGACACCATCGCATTTGAGAAGCCTCTTCGGAGGCTTTTTTGTTACCGATAGACGGTGAGGTCCACGATGGAAACGCTTGAACGCAACGAGTGGGCAGACGTTGCCCAACTAGTCGAGATCACGAGCGATGCTGTCATCATCTGCGAGCTCGACGGAACCATTCTGCATGTGAATAATCGCTTACTTGGTTTGATGTGCGAGGAACGCGCCGACGTCATCGGCGGAGATGTTAAAGACGTCCTGTACTCGTCCGCTTTTGAACGTGCGACGGAACATCGTCTGCCATTTGAAACTGATGGCTCCGAGAACGAACTGATGCTCAAGCTGAGTGACGGCTCTTTTATTCCCGTCTTGGTTCGTGCGGGCTCCGTAACGCCTCCACACATCTTTGGGCGCCGCGCACCACGTGTCCTGGTGGCGCTTCACAGTATCGAGGAACAGTATTCTCACGACCGGCAACTCAAGCGTGCGCTTTCGGAGCTTAGAGTGGCGAACAAGCGCCTCTCTGGCACGCTCTCGGTCATTATGAGTACCGTGGGCTCCGATGAGCTGCCCAGCCTACTTGATACCGTTTTGAACCAGCTTGTAGGAACGCTCGATGCTTCGGGTGCCGCTATCTATTTTTCTGAGAGCGGTGGTTTTAAACTTCGCGGTGTTTCCAAGGAGCTGTACGACAGCTACCTGCCTGAGTTTTTGCCGTATGGCGCTGGCATTCCGACGTATGTTCTTCGTGAGTCGCGTGCCTGTCGCTTGTCGATTCAACAGGACCTTGAGGGTGATAAGGTCGCCTCCGGTATGTTCATGGATCTGGACAATCGTTCTAAGCACCTGTTGCGCATGCAGGATATGCCTCCGTACCGCAGCGAGATCTGTCTTCCCGTTTTTTACGGTACGCAGATCCTTGGCGTGCTGGAAGTTGGTTGGAAACGCCCTCAGGCACCGCTCGCCTATGACGTTAATGTGCTCGAGGTCATTTGCGATTACCTGTCTATCCAGCTGGTCGGCATGGCATCGAGCCTTCGCTCCCGTCGCACGGCCGAGCTTGGCCGCTCGCTCAATGTCTTGCGTGACGAGTTGTTTACCTTTCTAGACGATTCCGCCGCGGCTACCCAGGCGGTATCGTCCGAGATCTGCAATATGCTCAACTGCCATTTTTGCCCTATTGAGTATGACGCCAGTCTGGATTCCTACGTCATAGATTTTGAAGGCGGCAGTCGCGTTGCTTTGCCGGACGATCCCGAGAAGCTTTTCTTTTCCACGACGGCGCCAGCGGCACGTCTGGGGGCTGGCCCTGATGGCTTTGAGGCATCTGTTTTGGGCGGCACGAGCGCCGAGGACCTTAAACACGTCCGTCTAACTCGCGTTGACGAATCGATGCCTATGGGAGGCTGGCTTAGGGCGCATGGCCTGCCTTGCCAGGGTCTCTACGTCGACGCCGGCATCGAGGCGGGGCGCCCGCGCTCTGAGGGCGATGGCAAGCACAGTAACGACGCGATCGTTCCTGCTTCTGTTGCGAAGGGCCCGACGACGCGCGCGCTGCTGCTTCGTGATGGTAGCCAAGAGCCGATTGATGACCTTGAATATGACTACTTGGTGCACTTGGCTCATGACTTTGAACTGATCTATGAAGGCGAATCTCAAAAGCGTGAGGAGCGCCATATCGCTCAGACCCTTCAGATTGGCATGAGAAATTCACTGGGGGATGTTCCGGGAATCGCCGCCGATTCGGTGTACCTGTCGGCCACGAACTCGGCGTTGGTCGGCGGCGATTTCTATACGCTCATCCGTCTTCCCGACGATTGCGCCGTCATGATTCTGGGCGATGTGTCTGGCAAAGGCATTGAGGCTGCATCGATGTCCGCGCTCGTCAAGACGGCCCTGACGGCATATGCCTGGGAGGGCGCTGGGCCGGCCCGCATGGCACGCTCCCTTAACAGCATGCTCATGGGCTTTTCAAGGGTCGAGACGTTCGTGACGGCCTTTATCGCCAAGATTGACCTTAAAGCCGGACGTGCAACGTATTGTTCGGCGGGCCATCCTCCGACCATGGTCATCAGGCCAGAGTCGATGCCGCTGGGTGGCGGCGAGGCCCGTGGGGGGGAGGTCGAGCTGCTTGGATGCCAATCGGGGGTAATCGGTGCCTTTGAGAGCATGGTATACGAGACAGGCGTGTTTACGTTCGCTCCTGGTGACATGCTATTTATGTACACCGACGGAACAATCGAAGCGCGTGACCGCTCGGGTGCTTTCTTTGGCGAGCAGCGCCTTCGCGACCTTCTGCTCTCTGTCTCGGGTGAGGGCGTGTCGGGCATTTGCGGCAAGGTCTTGGGCGAGCTTGACCGATTTACCGAATCGGCGCTGGACGATGACATTGCATTGGTGTCCCTTGAGTTTTTACGGGGTCGTTCATAGACGACGCTGGGCGGGCTGAATCCGTACGGTTGGGGAAACGAATGCATCGAGTGGGCTTTTTTGGGGAACCATGGTCGTATGAATGAGTGGAATGACATAGTGGTTTTGACGCCACCAGGCGATATCGACATCGCCACGGTGCCTGCGCTGCGTCGGCGGTTGGATGCTTTGATTGGCCGCGGCGTGCGTCGTGTCGTCATCAACTGCCAGGCTGTTAGCTTTATCGATTCGACGGGCTTGGCATTCCTGCTTACGCGCGCTCGTGAGCTCATGAGGCGAGAAGGCCTGCTTTCGCTCGTCAATGCATCAGGTGAAGTTGTTCGCTTTTTGGAGATTGCCCGTCTTGTCGATATTCTTCATGTCGCGGGGCCGGCACGGGAGTCTATTCCCGCCATTCCGGTGGGGGAGCTGCCTCGCTGGAGTAAGAGCGTCGAGGTCCGTCAGGGTATCGAGAATCTTCCATACTACCGACATCGCATCGCCGAACTCCTTGAATCGCTTCCGTTGCGCCGTGACGAGCGCTACGATGTCGCGTTGGCGTCGGGGGAGGCGCTGGGTAATGCCTATGACCATGCGGGCGGTATCGGGTGCATCCTGACGGTTCAGGCCTATGGCGATCGCGTTGTGGTCGAGGTACTTGATCGAGGTGCCGGCTATTCTATCGATGAAACGAGCGAACCGGTCGCATCTGAGGAGCGCGGCCGTGGTATCAAGCTTATGCGTATGCTCGTCGATAACGTGGAGGTTGCTCGTCGTACGGACGGCGCCGGCACGCGCGTGCAGATGGTGAAGCTGTTTAGCGGAGCGCTGGAATCGTGTGCCTAGCCAATCGCTTTAGCGCGTTTAGCTACTAAGAACATGCGGCAGACAAGTTTTTTGAAAAAAGTACTTGCGTCTTTTGGACAACTCGCGTAAATTAATAACCCGCAAGCGGACATGGCTCAGTTGGTAGAGCACAACCTTGCCAAGGTTGGGGTCGCGGGTTCGAGCCCCGTTGTCCGCTCCATTGCATTTCCGGACCGTTTAGGCGGTCCTTTTTCGGCGAAGTGGCCAAGTGGTAAGGCAGAGGCCTGCAAAGCCTTTACCCCCGGTTCGAATCCGGGCTTCGCCTCCAGGTAACATCCGGGCGCTCCGGCGCCCGTTTTGTTTTACATATGCGGACATGGCTCAGTTGGTAGAGCACAACCTTGCCAAGGTTGGGGTCGCGGGTTCGAGCCCCGTTGTCCGCTCCAAACGCAACAGCCCGACTACTACGGTAGCCGGGCTTTTTTGTACCCATCGTATGGGCTCGAACCCGAGAGGGAGTGAGCGTTAAGCAAACGCGGAGCGTTTGTAGCGAGCTGGCGAAGACGCCGGCAGGCGGCCGAAGCCGGTGCGGATCCGCGAAGCGAATACGCAGACGCCCCGTTGTCCGCTCCAACTATCTTACGCGGTTCTAACGAACCGCGTTTTTGTTGACGCTGCGCGAGCCCCGGGCACCCCATCTTGCCCCTCAATCGTCGGTCGCGTACATAAAGTACGCTTCCCTCCTCTTTCGCGGCAACTTGGGGCACCCGGAGCCCGCTCGCTGTCGTGGCCGGAGGAGTGGGCCTTCCGTTCTTTTCACTGATCGATCGATTCGTCCCAGGAGACTCGAACCCGAGAGGGAGCGAGCGTTTGGGGCGTGGCTGTGGCGTTGTTTGCCGCGAATGTCCGCTTTGGGCGTATCATCGTGGGCATCTCGCAAAACCTCGTTGCAAGGGAGACTCATCCCATGGCTACAGAAAAGTCCTCGTCGCGCCCATGGATGTCCGATGCCGCGATCTATCAGATCTATCCGCGCTCGTTTAAGGATTCGACTGGTTCGGATCTGGGCGATATCGCGGGCATTACCCAGCAGATGGACTATCTTGAGCAGCTGGGCATCGAGGCCATCTGGCTGAGCCCGTTTTACCCATCGCCTCTTGTCGATGGCGGCTATGATGTGGCGGACTACTGCGATGTCGACCCACGTCTCGGCTCGCTTGACGACTTCGATGACATGATCGCTGCGGCTCATGCGCACGGCATCAAGGTCATCGTCGACATCGTGCCCAACCATTCGTCCAACCAGCACCCCTGGTTCAAAGCCGCTCTTGCCGCCGGCCCCGGATCACCCGAGCGCGCCCGTTATATCTTCCGCGATGGTCGCGGCGAGCACGGCGAGCTGCCTCCCACCAATTGGAATGCCAACTTTGGCGGCCCCGCCTGGACGCGCGTCGCGGACGGTCAGTGGTATCTGCACATGTTTACGCCCGAGCAGCCGGACTTTGACTGGTCGTGTCCCGAGGTTCATGCGTTCTTTTGCGACGTCCTGGCGTTTTGGAGCGATCGAGGCGTCGATGGCTTTCGCATTGATGTGGCGCACGGTCTCGCCAAGGATCTCGACCGCGATGACCTCGACCAGTGGCATCTCGCCGAGGGCGATGACATGGTTGAGGACGGCACCCATCCGCTGTGGGACCGCAACGAGGTCCATGAGATCTATCGCGAGTGGCGCCGCGTGTTCGACCGTTATGATCCGCCGCGCAGCGCCGTTGCCGAGGCGTGGGTTCTGCCCGAGCGCCAGTATCTCTACGCACGCCCCAGCGAGCTTGGCCAGACATTCAACTTTGAGTTCGCCAAGGCCACTTGGACCTATGATGACATGCACGCTGCAATCGAGAAGGGCTTGAAGGCGGCCATCGAATCCGGTTCCGCCTCGACCTGGGTACTCTCCAACCACGACGTGCCGCGCGTGGCGACACGCTATGCCCTGCCGCAAATCAAGGCGACGCGCTACCATCAGATTGCGCTCGACTGGCTCTTACGCGACGGGTCGTCTTATGACGAGGACCGTGAACTCGGCGAGCGCCGCGCGCGGGCAGCCCTTTTGCTTGAGTTGGCGCTTCCGGGCTCGGCATACGTGTATCAGGGTGAGGAGCTCGGCCTTTTTGAGGTGGCTGACATCCCGTGGGCTGCACTCGAAGATCCCACTGCGACCAATACGCACGGACCGAAGCGCGAGAAGGGGCGCGACGGCTGTCGTGTGCCCCTGCCGTGGGTGGCAGCGGACGATCCCGCGCAGGGCGGATCGTTTGGGTTTTCACCGGCGGACGCCGATGCGGCGCCCCATCTGCCACAGCCTGCATGGTTTTCCGATTACGCTGCCGATAGGGAAGAAGCGGACCCGGCATCGATGCTTGCGTTCTATCGCGACGCCCTCTGGCTGCGGCGCAAGCTGCGCGGGTGCGCCAACGATCTTGCGTGGCTCGATCTTGACGGGTGCACCGGCCTTGCGGATGGTGCCGAGGGCGCTGAGGGCGGCGTCATCGCCTATCGCCGCGACAACGGCTGGGCGTGTGTGACGAACTTCGGTGCAGCACCCGTGGAGCTGCCGGCGGGTAGGGTCCTGCTCACCTCATCACCGCTTGCAGATGGCAGGCTCGCGCAGGACAGCTCTGCCTGGATCATGCTCGCTGAGTTGTAGGGGGCCTCTTGCGGCGAGCTTGCGTTTGCCTACACCTTCCGTGGTGGCTGATGTCTTCGCGAGGTTCGCGAGGGCGTCGCAAAACTTTTCAAAAAAAGTTCTTGCATTTGGGTGGATCATCCCGTATATTAAATCCTCGCAGGCGGACATGGCTCAGTTGGTAGAGCACAACCTTGCCAAGGTTGGGGTCGCGGGTTCGAGCCCCGTTGTCCGCTCCATTTGGGCGTTTAGCTCAGGGGGAGAGCGCTTCCCTGACACGGAAGAGGTCAGAAGTTCAAATCTTCTAACGCCCACCAAATGTTCGCAGCCCAGAGGCTATGTCCTCTGGGCTGTTTTGTTTTGGTTGCCAAATGTGTCGCCAAATACGTCACCAAATTTCGAGTTTTTGATCTTCCGGGATGCTTCTCAGTAGTCATCCGGGGAAACTCTCATCTTCTCCGTTTGCATACACATATCTTTTAAGGACTCGTGCCGCGGTTGCATGAGGCTCGGCAAGGCACGACCGCAACATGTTGGTCAAGCATAATCTTTTGGATTCTTTTGGCGTGAGCGGCTTGGTTTTGGTAGGATTTGTCAGCGGCTTGACTAAGGGGGTTTTATAACTGCCATGCAGGTAGCCGTGTTGGTAACGTTTTACCGACTTGTCAAATACCCCTCATTTTTAATGCGTCTGCAAAATGACCAATTGCTTTGACCTGCTGAAACACTATATGTTGTGTTTGACCTAAAAAAAGAATACAGGATATAGATGCCTCTTTGTCGTATGATAGATGGCGGACAGAGAACGAAGACCTTAACTGCCTCTTTTGAACGTGTCCTTGAACCGCTTGATCGGCTCCTGGGAATGTCCGCATGGAGGCTTATGGTTTATCGAGAACACAGATTGCGCGACGGCGCCGCAAGACAGGGACAGGCCCTGCCGGGCATCGTTTGGCTCTGAAGCGCAATGAGACTACGACGCGAAAGAGGCAAGAGGATGAAGATCATCAAGCGCAGCGGCACCGAGGTTGTCTTTGACATCGATAAGATCGTCAATGCCATCCGCGCCGCCAACTTGGAGGTCGAGGAGAGCTCTCGTCTAACCGACCGCCAGGTGGTTTACGCGGCACAAAACGTCGCCGAGGCATGCGAGAACGCGGGCCACACCGTTTCGGTCGAGGAGATCCAGGATTTGGTCGAGGACGAGATCATGCGTCTCGACTGCTACGAGGTTGCTCGCCACTACATCATCTATCGTTATGTTCAGAGCCTGAAGCGCCAGAAGAACACGACCGACGACAAGATTCTGTCGCTGATCGAGTGCAATAACGAAGAGGTCAAGCAGGAGAACTCTAACAAGAACCCGACCGTCAATTCCGTCCAGCGTGACTATATGGCCGGCGAGATTTCCAAGGACCTGACTCAGCGTGTGCTGCTGCCCCAGGAGATCGTGGATGCCCACAATGAGGGCCTGATCCACTTCCACGATTCCGACTACTTTGCCCAGCACATGCATAACTGCGACCTGGTGAACCTGGAGGACATGCTCCAGAACGGCACCGTTATCTCGGGCACGCTGATCGAGAAGCCGCACAGCTTCTCGACTGCCTGCAACATCGCGACGCAGATTATCGCCCAGGTTGCTTCCTCCCAGTACGGCGGCCAGTCTATTTCGCTGACCCATCTCGCCCCCTTTGTTGAGGTGAGCCGTCAAAAGATTCGCGGCGAGGTTGCCCGCGAGCTCGAGGAGCTCGGTGTTTCGGCATCTGCCGAAAAGGTCCGTGAGGTCGTTGAGGACCGTCTGCGTGACGAGATCCGTCGCGGCGTCCAGACGATTCAGTATCAGGTCGTGACCCTTATGACCACAAACGGCCAGGCGCCGTTTGTGACGGTCTTTATGTATCTCAACGAGGCTCGCTCAGCGCAGGAGAAGCACGACCTTGCCATGATCGTGGAGGAGACGCTTCGTCAGCGCTATGAGGGCGTTAAGAACGAAGCCGGTGTGTGGATTACCCCGGCATTCCCCAAGCTTATCTATGTACTCGAGGACGATAACGTTCACGAGAATTCCCCGTACTTCTACCTGACCCAGCTGGCTGCCAAGTGCACCGCCAAGCGCATGGTGCCCGACTACATCTCCGAGAAGAAGATGCGCGAGCTCAAGCTGTCTAAGGGCGAGACCGCCGGCAACGGCGATTGCTACACCTGCATGGGTTGCCGTAGTTTCCTGACGCCCGACCGTTCGGGCAACGGCTTTAACAATGTCGCCAACGCGCTGAACTATGACCCGACCAAGCCTAAGTACTATGGTCGCTTTAACCAGGGTGTTGTGACCATCAACCTGCCCGATGTCGCGCTGAGCTCGCATCAGGACATGGACAAGTTCTGGAAGATCTTCGATGAGCGCCTTGAGCTGTGCCATCGTGCCCTGCTGTGCCGTCATGAGCGCCTGATGGGCACGCTTTCGGATGCCGCACCGATTCTGTGGCAGTACGGCGCCCTGGCGCGTCTGAAGAAGGGCGAGACGATCGATAAGCTGCTCGTGGGCGGCTATTCCACCATCAGCCTGGGGTATGCCGGCCTGTATGAGTGCGTCAAGTACATGACGGGCCACAGCCACACCGAGAAGGAGGGCACGCCCTTTGCCATGGCCGTCATGCAGCGCATGAACGACAAGTGCGCCGAGTGGAAGGCCGAAAGCGATATTGACTTCTCGCTGTACGGTACCCCGCTTGAGTCGACGACCTACAAGTTCGCCAAGTGCCTGCAGCGTCGTTTTGGCATCATCCCGGGCGTGACGGACAAGGGCTACATCACCAACAGCTACCACGTCCACGTGTCCGAGGAGATCGACGCATTCGACAAGCTCAAGTTCGAGGGCATGTTCCAGCAGCTTTCGCCGGGCGGTGCCATCTCCTACGTCGAGGTTCCCAACATGCAGGACAACCTCAAGGCTGTCATCCGCGTGATGCAGTACATCTACGACAACATCATGTACGCCGAGCTCAACACCAAGAGCGACTACTGCCAGGTGTGCGGCTACGATGGCGAGATCCGCATTGTCGAGGACGATGGCAAGCTGGTGTGGGAGTGCCCCAACTGCGGCAACCGCGACCAGGAGAAGATGAATGTCGCCCGTCGCACGTGCGGCTACATCGGTACCCAGTTCTGGAACCAGGGTCGAACCGAGGAGATCCGCGACCGCGTGCTGCATCTCTAATACCGTTCCGGGGCTGAGCCGAGAGGGCCGCTTGGGCTTTTGCTCGCTATTTCGGACAGTCCTGCGCAAGACGAAGGCCACATTAAGTGGCCTTCTTTGCGTGCGGAACTCATATCGAGCAAAAGCCCAAGCGGCCCTCTCGGCTCAGCCAAGTTGACGTAGCTGAGATGCAGCGCGCGGTCTGCTCACTCCTCGAAGTTCTTAGCGGAAATAATTCGAGCTGCAGCTGCGATTTACTTGCGATGGCGGTTGAGCCGCAACCCAGTTTTTATTAGACCACGAACCCTATACTCGATGTTCGCTTCGTTCATTGAGTTACCCTTTGCATGAGGCCGGGACATATCGTCCCGCCCGCAGTTTCGCAGGCCGCAGGCCGAGAATGTTTGAGGACGGGATGATATGTCCCGGCCTCTCGGGAGAGTTACCTATGAACTACGCGAACATTAAGTATTTCGACATTGCTGATGGAGAAGGCGTTCGTACTTCTCTGTTTGTGAGCGGGTGCCGTCGTGGCTGCAAGAATTGCTTTAACTCCGTCGCGTGGGACTTTGCCGCGGGCGAGCCGTTTGATCGTGCCGTCGAGGACAAGATTATCGAGAGCCTCGATCATCCCTTTATTGACGGCCTGACGATTCTGGGCGGCGAGCCTATGGAGCCCGAGAATCAAGCGGGGCTCGTTGATTTTGTCGAGCGTGTTCGCGCGGCCTATCCAGCGGGGTCGGGGAAGACTATTTGGTGCTTCACCGGCGATGTGCTCGAGGAGCTTATGCCGGGTGGTCGTCACCATACTGAGGTGACGGACCGTATCCTTGCCTGCCTCGACATGTTGGTGGATGGCCCGTTTGTTCAGGATCTTTATGATATCTCGTTGCGCTTTAGGGGCTCGAGTAACCAGCGTGTGATCGATATGAACGCTACGCGCGACCGCGCTGTGCGTGAGGGCGTTGCGCTTTGCGACGCTGTGGAGCTTTGGCGGGACGATCCAGTCTATTCGACCCATACTATGTAGCTTGTGGTCGATGCCGGAGGGCGTGGTACCATAGCGCGAACGTGAAATCGGAAAAGTGAGGCCCAGATGGTCGATCAGGAAAAAGTCGAGGCCGCCATTAAGCTGTTGCTTGAGGGCATAGGCGAGGACCCAACTCGTGAGGGCCTGCTGGAGACCCCGGCGCGCGTTGCCCGTATGTATGGTGAGATTGCCGGCGGCATGGACCAGAGTGCCGAGGAGCACCTGTCCAAAACCTTTGCCGTCGCTTCGAACGATTTGGTTATCGAGCGCGACATCACGTTCTACTCGCTGTGCGAACATCATCTGCTGCCGTTTTATGGCAAGGCCGCCATTGGTTATATCCCTAACGGTCGGGTGGCTGGGCTTTCCAAGCTCGCCCGCACGGTTGAGGTTTATGCCCGCCGTCTTCAGCTGCAGGAGCAACTGTGTGCACAGGTTGCCGATGCCCTCATGGATTATCTCGCTCCCCAGGGAGCGATTGTGTTGATGGAAGCCGAGCATATGTGCATGACGATGCGTGGCGTGCAAAAGCCCGGCACCAAGACCGTGACGCTTGCTCGCCGCGGCGTCTTTGAGACCGATCCCGCGCTCGAGGAGCGTTTCTTTAGGATGCTGGGCCGCTAACCATGAGAGTCGTCAACGACTTTACATCGAAGACCGATGAGGGGACGTCGCGTCGCGGCTTTATGGCTTCGGGCTTGGCCCCCTTTGGTGCCATGCCTCGCATTGATTACATTTGTGCCAACGGGCTGTTCCGGCGGCACCTGGGCAACATCGTACAGTTGGAATCGGGGCGCATCTTCTGCCGCCACGGTATTGACCATCTGCTCGATGTCGCTCGCATTATGTGGATCAAGAATCTCGAGGAACAGCTCGAATTTGACCGCGAGGTCATCTACGCCACGGCACTTCTTCACGATATCGGCAAAGATGAACAGTATGAATCGGGTATATCCCATGATGTTGCAAGCGAACGCGTCGCTGATGCGATTCTCGGCGGCATGCCCGATGACGTGGCGTTTGAGCCGGCCGATGCCGCAGCCATTAAGACGGCCATTCTGGGCCATCGAAAGCTGCGCGTGAACAGCCAACCGCTTGAGCGTCTGCTCTATGCAGCCGACAAAGCGTCGCGTGCCTGCTTTGCATGCCCCGCGCGCAACGCTTGCAACTGGAGCGATGATAAAAAGAACCTGTCGATTCGCGTGTAGTTAGTTTGCGCGGTCGGGGTTCTAAACGAAGGAGACGATCGCGTTGAGTAACAAGAAACTGCCCGAGAATGCAACCAAGACCGAAGGCGCCGAGCTCGCCCGCCGTGGAAGGGGCGAAATATCCACCGCAACGGCGGTGCCTCACGTGAGCTATGACGATTTGCGCCATGCCGATCGTATTGTCATTGACGGTCTTGAGGTTTTTGCCAACCATGGCGTGTATCCCGAGGAGAACGCGCTGGGTCAGAAGTTCATCGTTTCTCTGGTGCTCTATGCCGACCTGCGCGCGGCGGGGGAGCACGATAACCTGGATGCCTCGATTGACTACGGCTCGGTGTGCCACGATGTCGATGGCTATCTGCGCGAGCATACGTTTAAGCTCATCGAGGCGGCAGCCGAGGGGACAGCCCAGATGCTGCTGCGTCGTTACCCTCTGCTGCTTGGCGTGCGCGTTAAGCTCGATAAGCCTTGGGCGCCCGTCGGTCTTCCCCTGGCAAGCTGCGGTGTCGAGATCGAGCGCGTGCGCTAACTGGCCCTACAACTCGTTGACAGGTGGTTTTTTGAGTCGCTGAGACAGTGCTCTATTGTTGGGGCAGTATGTGTCGAGCAGGACGTGGAACCGCTGGTTGTGGCTTGGCTCGAGCAAGTGGACGAGCTCGTGGGCGACAACCATGTCGAGGCATTCGATGGGATAGGCGGCAAGTTCGCGTGCGATGCGAATGGCTCCGGTTTTGGGCGTGCATGATCCCCAGCGCGTTTTCATGCCGCGCACGGAAACGCGGGATACGGCGACGCCCATTGCGATTTCGTATGCGTGCACCATATCACGTAGCGCCGATGTGACTTCGGACGTATAGAGCTGATCGATGTGGGTCTGGAGTTCTTTGGGCGTTAGGCCGTCGAGGGCTGTGCGCTGCTTTGCCTGCGTGCACCCACTTGGCTCGTCGGCACCCATAAAACTTGCGAAGGTGGCCTGTTTGGGTCGCGGTGCGGGTGATGCAAAGTTGTGATCGAGTGCATCCTGTACCGTGATGGGCTTGCCCCAAAGTGCAATGATGGACGAGGGGCTGAGCGGCTCTCGTGCCGTCGCCTGACGTTGCTCGCGCTGGGCAAGTCGGCTGATAATCCAGGCGCTGTTGCGCTTCACAAACGCTTCGATACGCTCGCGGCTGGCGCCGATCGGTGCGCTGGCGTGGACCTCGCCGCTCGATGTGACGCGTAGGTTGAAGTTCTTGACGCGCTTTTTGGTAACGACGACGGGGATGGTCGTCCCATCCGGTCGGGATGCGGAAATCGTAAACTGCTGCGTCAAAAGCGGTCCTTCAGATCGGGGACGGGCCGGCATGTCGACCGTTCGGCATGCCGGCCCGCTCAAGGGATGTGAAATTAATAACGCTCGAAGAAGGCAAGCGCGTTGTCGCTGCAGAGCTTTTGCATCACGGTCTTGCCAAAATGCTTGGAAAGCATGTTCTGGAACTCGGGCATCTTGCTGGCATCGGAGAGGAAAGCGGGCACCGTGGCGCCGTCCCAGTCGCCGCCGAGCGCGATGACGTCCTCGCCGCCCAGGTCGAGCCAGTGCTCGATATGCGCCGCCAGCTGGTCGAAGGTGACGTCTGCGGCGGTCTTGTCGGTTGCGTCGTTGGAAAGGAACTCGCTGCAGTAGTTGAGGCCGACGATGCCACCCATGTCGCGAATGGTGCGGAACTGGTCGTCGGTAAGATTGCGTTTGGCGCCGCAAACCGCACGGGAGTTGGAGTGGCTGGCGACGAAGGGACGCGTGGCGCGGGCGGCGACCTCGTCAAAGCACTCATCGTTGAGGTGGGAGACGTCGAGCGCCATGCCGGCGTGCTCCATCTGCGTAAGCGCCTCGATGCCGGCGGCGGTGAGGCCGGCGTGGGTGTCGTGGCCGCTCGCGAGCGGTCCCTGCGCGTTCCAGCTGAGCGACGACATAAGCACGCCCAGGCTCTTGAGCACCTCGATCAGCGCGGGGTCCTCGGCAAAGAACGTGGCGTTTTCGATGGTGTGGATGCAAGCGACCTTGCCGTCCTTGAGCGCGGGGCGAATGTCTGCGGCGCTGCGCACGTTGACCATACGGTCGTGGTTGAGCATTGCCTGGCCGCTCATATGCGCCATGATCTGCGCCTGGAAGCGCGCGGCGTGGGCGGTGGGAATCTCGTCGGGGACAAACGTGGCGAAGCACTGTGCCCACGGCGTGTTGCCGATCTTTGCGAGCGAGATGGCACAGGCGTTACCCTCGATGAGGTCGAAATCTTGCGGATGCGTTTCGTCGCCGGGGAAATAACCGTCGGTGCCGGCGGTAAAGCGCAGGTCGAGATCGAGCGTGGCCCAGCCGATTCGGTCGGCAGTGTCGCAGTGTAGGTCAAATACGGGATATGCCATGGTTCCTCCGGTTGCAGCGTTTCTTTGCAAACTGTCATTGAATTGTATGACTAGGGTATAGTTAGCGCCATATGTTCACGGCGGCCCGCGTTGTGCGCCGCCCTTATCACGGAGGTTATCATGTCCAACCAGGGCAAGAAGGTCAAGACCCATTATCGCGGCACGCTCGATGACGGCACGCAGTTCGATAGCTCCTACGATCGCGGCGAGCCGCTGGAGTTCACCTGCGGCGCCGGTCAGATGATCAAGGGCTTCGACGCCGCTGTTGTCGACATGCAGGTGGGCGAGAAGAAGACCGTGCACATTCCTGCTGCCGATGCCTACGGCGAGCGCAATCCCGAGATGGTTATTACCTTCCCGGCCGAACAGGTTCCCAACATCGAGCAGATCGAGAAGGGCATGAAGCTTTTCCTGTCCACGCCGAGCGGTATGCCCGTCCCCGCCGTGGTCATCGACGTGACGCCTGAGGCCGTGACGCTCGACGCCAACCACGAGCTGGCCGGCAAGGACCTCAACTTTGATATCGAGCTCGTCGAGGTCGAGGGCTAGAGTATGCCTGAACGCTTGGTTTCGACGACATGCTTGGGAAATCTCAACGATCCGTCCTATGAACTCCTACTTCGCCGGGAGCTGGGCGGTGTCTTTGAAGTTGACGAGCTCCTGCTCGATTGGGACCAGGCTGATGCGCGCACGTTTGTGGGCGTGACGGAGCTGGGGCGCACGATCGATGTTCGGCTGGATACTGCCGACGGCGGTCGTCTTGCCGATGGCGACGTGCTCACCATTGACCGTTCGGGCAGGGTGCCCGTGGTGGTTGTCGTGCGCCTGCGCAGCGCCGAGGTCTATTTGGTCGAAGTCGACCGCATGGATCCGATTGCGCTCGCGCATGCGTGCTGGGAGATCGGCAACATGCATGCGCCGCTCTTCCGGGGCGACTCGGACGAGCATACCGTGCGCATGTATACGCCGGTGCAGCCGGTTTTGGGCCGTATGCTTCGCGGCGTCGAGGGAGCTCGAATCTCGATCGTTTCGCGCGAGCTCGATGCGGGCCGACGCTTTGCGTCGAGCGCGGCCGATGTTGTCGTGAGCATGGCTCCGGACTTTACCATCGTTAAAAAGACGCGCGACTAAGCGCGCGTATGCGCAAGACGGGCTTTGAGGGGTGACCGATCAAGGTCCGTCTTGCTGTTGATAGGAGGCTTTGGGGGAAGCATATGGGTCTTGAGGGAATCAAGCTGATTGCATGCGATTTGGACGGCACGTTGCTGCACCCGGGGGAGCGCGAACCGCGTTCCGAGGCCTTTGAGCTTATCGATGAGCTGCATCGTCGCGGTATCGTGTTTATGCCGGCGAGTGGCCGTCAATATGCGAGCCTGCGCTACCTGTTTGCCCCGGTGGCCGATGAACTCGCCTATGTATGCGAAAACGGAGCCCTGGTCATGAGCGAGGGGCGTGCCGTGGTCAAGCGTTCTATGGAGCGTGGCCTGGCCATGGATATCGCGAATGCCGTGGTTGCGTACCCCCATGCCGACGTGACCCTTTCGTGCAAGGGACACCTCTACACCATGAGCAGCAACGATGCGTTTGTTGACCACCTGCGTTATGAGGTCCATTGTGATGTGGCGGTAGTCGACCGTCCCGAAGACATTGACGAGGATGTCATTAAGATTGCCTTCCAGACGCCCGGGGCGGAGCAGCCGGCGGCGCTGGAGTATTTTGTGCGTCGCTTTAGCGACCGGGTCGATGTGATGACGTCGGGAACCGAATGGACCGACTTTATCGGCTTTGATTCGGGCAAGGGGTCCGCGCTTGCCGATTATGGTTGTGCGCTGGGGATCTCACCTAACGAAATGATGGCGTTTGGCGATAACGAAAACGATCGCGACATGCTCAACGTGGTGGGCCATCCCTATCTGATGGAGAGCTGCAATCCCAGCATGCGCGGTGTCAATGACCGTGTCCGCTACGTGCGCACGGTCGAAGAGGAGCTGCGTCGTCTACTTGCTGAGTAGGCATGTCCCAAACATCTACCGGCAGTCGGGGCAGAGACCCTCGAAGATGGTGTAGTGCGACGTGACGTGCCAGCCGATTTGCTCGGACGCCTTGGCGTCGAGCTGGGCATCGAAGGGGAGCGGTACGTCGATGACGCGGCTGCATGAGGTGCAGATGATATGCGCATGCGGCTCGATCGTGCGATCGAAGCGGCTGCCGCCCGGCGTCTTGATGGAGAGGATCTCGCCGGCGTCGGCCAAGAGATTGAGATTGCGGTAGACCGTACCGCGGCTGATTTTGTCATCCTGTGCGCGCACGACGTTGTAGATTTCGTCGGCGGTGGGATGGTTGTAGCTTTGGCGCACGGCGTCAAGAACCAGCTTTCGCTGCCTGGTATTCCTTCTTTGCACCGCCATGCGCCTCGCCTCTTTTCTACAAACGGTTGTAGGTAAATGATACCGTATTTAGCACACAATACTAATAACGAGGAATGAAGCTGTCTTCATTGGCAAGTGGGGCTTGGGCCTGGGCTTCTACGAGGCGAAAGCGCGTTCCCATGCGCTCGTAGGAGGCATGAAGCGCCTCGAGATGAGATAGGATGTTTGCCGGAGCTCCCTGTATCTCCATCTCGACCGAGCCGTCTTCCATGTTGCGCACCCAGCCGGTGAGTGCGCGTGCCTGTGCGAGGTTGGTGTTGGTGAAGCGAAAACCAACGCCCTGGACTTGCCCCGCCCAGCGCAGGAAATAGCGCAGGGGAGTGTCTTGAGTGGCCTCGTCGCTTGCGAGCACAGTAAGCCTGCGGCGCAACTCGAGCTCAATGTTTGATGGTTTTTGAGGCTCTCGACTGCCGCCGGTGACGCTGGAGAAGAACGCATCGAAGAAGCCCATCGCTAGGCCTGCTTGCCTGCGTCGGACGGGAAGGTAATGCCGGCCTGCTGGCGCACGGCATCCATGATGCGCAATGAGACGAGCGTGACATCGCGGTAGTGGCCAAGTTCGTGACGTCCCGCCGGGGTCTCCCAAATCTCCTCCTTAACGTTATCGATGCCGCCGATGGCGGTGATAAAGTCTGTGAGTTCGTATTCCATAGTGTTGCTCGATTTGGGCAGGTCGAGCACGCGGCCGTTGTCGCCCTGTTCGCGCGGTGCCTCGGTCGCCGAGCCGCATACGACATCGCCGCGATAGTCGATGCGGACATTGCGGGGCGTGGACAGATGGTCGATCTGGATAGTGCCACGCTCGCCTTCGATCTGCGAGGGCAGCAGGTCATTCGTAATTTTGGAGTGCGCAAGTTCGACGGAGATGCGCCCTCCGCCATAGCTGGCGAGGATGGAACCGCAACCGTCGATGGGGCCGTGCGTGAGCCGTCGCGTGGTGGGGTCGAGTAGAGTAGTCATGCTCGTAAGGCCGGAGGGCATGCCGAAAATCTCGACCATGGGCTCGACGGCGTAGACTCCAATGTCCATGAGGGAACCCGATGCCATATTGCAGTCGAAGATATTGGTGGCGCGCCCCGCGAGAACCTCGTTGTAGCGCGAAGAATACTTGCCAAAGCGCAATGAGGCGCGGCGGATGGGGGCGATCTCGCTCAGGACGTCCTCGATGGCGTGGAAGGCGGGATCGTGGAGGGGACGCATGGCCTCGAGGGCCACGACACCTGCTGCCTCGGCAGCGAGGAAGACTTCCAGAGCCTGCGCTTCGGTGGCGCAGAAGGGCTTCTCGACGATGACGTGCTTGCCACCGGCGATGCAGGCAAGGGCCTGCTCGTAGTGGAGCGCATTGGGGCTGCCGATGTAGACGGCGTCGACGTCGGCGGCTGTCGCGAGCTCATCGAGTGAAGTAAAGTTTCGCTCGCCACCGCGCTCGGCGGTAAAGGCAGCACCGCGATTGGCATCGCGTGAAAGCGTGCCCACAAACGCGGCTTGGTCGTTGGCGTTGACGACTTGGATAAAGTCGTCAGTGATCATGGATGTGCCGATGGTCGCGATGCGCAGCATACGTCCCCCTTGCGTTGTTTGGTCTACAGGATGAGTGTAGCGCGTGGGGATATAAAGCTGCGCGAAAACGCTATTACAGGTCGCTCTCGTTAAAGCCGGTGTCGATATCGAGGTTGCTGCCGTCGGCCGCCGTGGTGGCGAGCTCATCGCAGCGCTCGTTGAGCTCGTGGCCGGCGTGACCCTTAACCCAGATGAACTCAACCTTGTGCTTGCTTTTGGCGGTGAGTAGGCGCTCCCACAGGTCGCGGTTCTTGACGGGCTGCTTGTTGGCGGTTTTCCACCCGCGCTTTTTCCAGCCGTCGATCCAGTGCTTGTTAAAGGCGTTGACGACGTACTGCGAATCGGAATGGACTTCGACCTCGCAGGGGCGGTTGAGTGCCTCGAGCGCCACGATAACGGCCATGAGCTCCATGCGGTTGTTGGTGGTCTTGGCGTAGCCGCGCGAAAGCTCGGAGGTAAAGGTCTTGCCGGCGGGGTTGGTGTATTTGAGCACGGCGCCGTAGCCGCCGCGTCCCGGATTTGATCGGGCCGAGCCGTCGGTGTAGATGATGACCTTCACGGGTTTCCTTTCGTTGGGTACGTTTCGTGTGAGTGACCATTGTAGCGCCATGCCCGCCGGGGGCCAGCAATCTACGATTTCTGCCCCGTCTTCCGACTGTTAGCTGGCATGGATGATGCGGTTGAGCTCGTCGAGGTATTGCTGCAAGAGGAGAGAGGGCTTGCGCTCGTCGTGCATGATGTAGCCAACGTGCATCGTTGGGGCGTCTGCTAACGGGATCGATGCCATGCCCCATTGCATTTCATTGGAGAGGACACCGGTCGACAGGGTGTAACCGTTCGACGTGATAAGTAAGTTGGTAAGTGTTCCGCGGTCCGAGATTCGTATGTTGCGGTCGCAAGGGATATAGCTAAAGGGTTCCTCGGCGTAATAGAAGGAGTTTGAGGTTCCCTGCTCAAAGCTGTAGCGCGTATAGGGCGTGAGGTCGGCAAGGGACAGTTGAGGGCGGCGTGCGAGCGGATGGCGTTCGCTGACGAAGACGTGGACCGTCGCGTCGAAGAGGGAATGGAAGCTTGCGCGGGCATCGGCGAAGGCTTTCTGCAAGACACGGGTATTAAAGTCGTCCAGATAGAGGATGCCGATGTCGCTGCGAAACGCGCGCACGTCGTCGATGATCTGCGATGTGGTGGTCTCGCGCATGATGAACTCGAACTTGCTGTCGCGGCAGCGCTCGACTACGTTGACAAAGGCCTCGACCGAAAAGGCGTAGTGCTGGGCGGAAATGGCGAGGCGGGCTTGCGGGGTGCCGCCGTCCTCGTAGCGTGCCTCGAGCATATCTGCCTGCTCCACGACCTGGCGCGCATAGCCTAAAAGCTCGGTACCGTCGTTGGTGAGCGTGACGCCGCGGCTGGAGCGCGTAAAGATCTCCAGATGGAGCTCCTGCTCGAGGCTTTTGACGGCGTTGGAGATATTGGACTGTGCGGTATAGAGGCGCTGCGCTGCGGCGTTAATTGAGCCGGATTCTGCCACGGCGATAAGAAAGCGAAGCTGCTGGAGGGTCATCGGCGCCCGTCCTTTCGATAGCTATCTAAAAAACCGATAACAGGCTAGCGCTTTTAAGTGATTGACTGAGGGAGACGATGCTCGTACTATTCAAAACACACAAAGGCGGTAGGTAATTAAGCCGACCACGGAACCGGGATGCGAAAGGAGGCCCGCATATGAATTGCTTACCAAGACGAATGCCGGGCTCCTGTTTGCGCCCGTCGGCGTGATCAGGAGACAGCGACTTACTTCTCTCTTTTTATTTACTTTCGTTCGATCAAGGAGATCATCATGAGCCAGTTCATCAACAACCCCGAGCACACCTTTGGTTTCGATACCCTGCAGCTTCATGTTGGCCAGGAGAGCGCCGACCCCGCATCCGACTCCCGCGCCGTGCCTATCTACCAGACCACGAGCTATGTGTTCCGCAACTCCCAGCACGCCGCCGACCGCTTTGGTCTTGCCGACGCCGGTAACATCTACGGCCGTCTGACCAACTCCACCCAGGGCGTCTTTGAGGACCGTATCGCCGCGCTCGAGGGTGGCGTGGCCGGTCTTGCCGTCGCCTCCGGTGCCGCTGCCATCACCTATACCCTGCAGGCTCTTGCCCAGGCTGGTGACCACGTGGTGGCTCAGAAGACCATCTACGGTGGCTCCTACAACCTGCTCGAGCATACGCTCTCCCAGTTTGGCGTCGAGACCACGTTTGTCGATGCTCATAACCTGGAAGAGGTTGAGGGTGCCATCAAGGACAACACCACGGTCATCTATCTCGAGACGCTCGGCAACCCCAACTCTGACATCCCCAACATCGACGCCATCTCCGAGATCGCCAAGAAGCACGGTCTGCCGGTTGTCGTCGACAACACCTTCGGCACCCCGTATCTGTTCCGTCCGCTGGAGCATGGCGCCAATATCGTTGTCCACTCCGCAACCAAGTTCATCGGCGGCCACGGCACCTCGCTGGGCGGTGTGATCGTCGACGGCGGTAACTTCGATTGGAAGGCGAGCGGAAAGTACGCCCAGATCGCCGAGCCCAACCCCTCCTACCATGGCGTCTCGTTTGCCGAGGCTGCCGGTCCCGCCGCCTTCGCAACCTATGTCCGCGCCATCCTGCTGCGTGACGAGGGTGCCTGCATCAGCCCGTTCAACGCCTGGGTCCTGCTCCAGGGCACCGAGACCCTGTCGCTGCGCGTCGACCGCCATGTCGAGAACACCAAGAAGGTCGTTGAGTTCCTTGCCGGCGACAGCCACGTTGCCAAGGTGAACCACCCGAGCCTGCCTGAGCACCCCGATCACGAGCTCTATCAGAAGTACTTCCCCAACGGCGGCGCCTCGATCTTCACCTTTGAGATTAAGGGTGGCCAGGAGGCTGCCTGGAAGTTCATCGATCATCTGCAGGTGTTCTCGCTGCTCGCCAACGTGGCCGACGTCAAGTCGCTCGTCGTGCACCCGGCTACCACCACGCACTCCCAGCTCTCTGCCGAGGAGCTCGCCGAGCAGAACATCACGCCCTCCACGATCCGTCTTTCCATCGGTACCGAGAACGGCGAGGACATCATTTGGGATCTGAAGCAGGCCTTCGCCGCGCTGGACGAGTAAGGCGACTTGTGCAAGGACCCCTTGCGACTCGATAGGTATAACTGCATAAATGCCTGCTCAAGGCGCCTGCGCAAGCAATGGTTGCGCAGGCGTCTTTTTTGCATAGGAAGGGCGCTATTACAGGGTTTTTGGCATGCTTTATGCATTCGAGTTGTGGAAAACTCCTGTTGAGAGGATGTGAGTTTTACGCAATTGACGTGCGCCTTTTGAGTAAAACCGCAGGTCGCGATTTGCTCGAGGTACTATGCAGCGCGATCGAATCACACGCAGCTCAAACGCAGCAAAAACGCACTACGGAGGTTTCCAGCTACATGAGGATCGATTCACGAAAACCGAAAGCCGCTGCCCTTTCCGCCGCTCTGACCGTGGCACTTTTGGCAGGCGCCGGCGCAACTGATGCCCACGCGGCAACACTGTCCGATACGGTTGGATCTACGCCGTCCGAGGCGACGCTGGTACAGCCCGTTGATTATCGCGGCGATGGTTATGGTTCCATGCAGGAGTGGAACGCCTCGATGGAGGCCAAGCGCGATTCCCTTGAGATGCGCGCTCAGATCATTATGAATATGTATGGTGACTATGCCACCGATGACGAGCACGCTGTGCTGCAGGGTTGTATCGATGGTGCGGGCAGCCTTTTGACGATGGGGGAGGTCGACGCGAAGTCGACCGAGCTCGATGAGCTGCGCACTGCGCTTGAGAATGCCAAGCGCGAAGCGCTCGAGGCCGCCGCAGCCGAGGCGGAGGCTGCCGAGGCCGCCCAGGCTTCGTACTACAACGCCGGCTCTGGCTCGTCTTACACGTCTGCTGCGTATTACGCGAACGGCTCGGGTCTGACGCGCTCGAGCGGCGTCAATAACTATAACGGCCGCCGCGAGACTTATTACAGCAGCAACGTGTTGTATCACCACCGCACGGGCGAATGGACGCAGGATTCCGAGGGCTTTTGGCGCGATTCCGATGGCTACTACGTCGTTGCCGCGGGCGATAAGGCCCAAGGCTCCACGTTTACCGGTTCCAAGGGCGAGTGCAAGGTCTATGACTCCGGCTGTGCTGCCGGAACCACCGACTACTACACTGGCTGGTAATTTTTCTGCATCACGGATATTTGGCGGATGGGCGTCTTTACCGAGCTTTAGGGCAACGTAAGGACGCCCGTTCTATGTATGCGTTTGAGTTAACAGAGCGCTTACCGTGGCAGTACGCCGCGCATATGGGCGCGGGGCACACTAGTTCATGAGGAATAAGGTCTTTCTCGTGGAGGAAGTGGTCTTGTGAACGCTCGAGATGTTGCCATTGCCGCCGTCGCATTGGTGCTTGGCTGCCTTGGTCCTACGGCCGCGCTCGTTGCGGGCATGCAGGGGTCTTGTGGGGCTGCCTCTATCGTGGTCAGTGCGTTGGTCGCGGCCGCACTGCTGGGAAGTGCGGGTGTAGTCCTTTGTCGCGATGATGAGGACCAGGCGTCGGAGTCGCAGCTCTAACCGTCGGGACATCGACTACTGGTTATAGATGAAGATGAAAGCCGCCGTAAGGGGAGTGCTCCTTGTGGCGGCTTTGCTGTTGAGCCTGTTGACGTGGTGAGCCGGGCGCTACCAGCTTTTCTCGATATCGCGGATGCGCTGATAGAGCCAATCGTTTTGCGGCACTTGGATATCGTGTTTGACGGCCAGGCGGCAAATGGTGCCCGCGAACTCCTCGACTTCGGTTTTTCGTTGCGCGATGCGGTCCTGCGCCATCGAGGGCATACCGGTGGGGTCGATTCCCTCGATGAGGTGCACCATCTGCGTCAGGTCTGCCTCGGTCAGCTCAATGCCCTCGGCGTTGGCGACCGCAAGCGTTTCGCGCATGGCAGAAACAAGGCAGCGACGCTGCTCGGAGCCCGGCTCCGTGGCGCTTCCGTAGGTCCCGCCGTAGGCCATGCACGTCTGGTTGATGCCGTCGTTGAGCATGAGTTTGGCCCACATGCGGTGCGCAACGTCGCTCTCGACGGTATGGGCGATGCCGCAGCGCGTGTAGAGCTCGTCGATGGCGGTGACGGTTGCGAGCTCGGTGCCGGCCGCCGCGCCAAAGCGGATTTCGCCCGCATTGGTAAAGGTGAGCTCTCCGTTGAGGAACACGGCGTCCATGCCCTGGCAAATACCAAGAACGGTATGCTCCCAGCCAAAGCGCTCGGCAATCTTCTGCTCGCTCGTAATGCCGTTACACAGCGAGGCGATGAGCGTATTGGGTCCCACGACGCGCTCCATAGTCTTGAGTGCTTGGTTGAGTCCAGTCGTCTTGACCGTGAGAATGACCAGATCGGCGGGCGTTGCCTCGCTGGCGCGGACGGACTTGAGCGCACAGGGCTTGCCATTGACGGTGAGCGCATCGCCCGCGTGACGCTCAAAACGGGCGTCATCCATAACGTATTCGACGGCGTCGTTGCCGAGTGCCTGGGCGATCATACTGCCGTAGAGTAGCCCGACGCCGCCCTTGCCGATAAAGGTGACCTTGTTGATCTGCATGTGAATTATCTCCCCATATAAAAGGTGCCCGCGTAAGGGGCGCCTGATGGATTGTATGCCGCCAGCGCACCTTGTGCATGCAGGGTGGCGATTTTTAAATGAATGGACGCGTGGAGCTTACGCTGCGGGGCAGACCGCGAAAACGCGTGCGGGATATCCAACGCCATCGCGCACCTTGGGGAAGGTGCAGAAGATGACGGCGCCTGTGGCGGGAAGCTCGTCCAGATGGTCCATGACCTCGATCTGATAGCGGTCGACCGAGAGGATGTACTGCTCGCCGGGGCAGGGGTGGGCGTCCTCACGTGTGGTCACGGTCGCCTCCTTTCATCGGGCTTTTTGCTGATGTTAAAGCGGTGTCGTGACGGCTCGATTTCTGCTGCGTTACGATACGTTCTCGATTGCGATTCCACGATGTTTCGGCCGCGTGACCATTGTGTTTCGCCTTGCCGGGGCGCTGATGGCGAAGGGAGGGGCCGTGCAATACCGCGTTGACCCCAAAAGTGGTAACCGAATATCTGCTCTGGGTCTGGGCTGCATGAGGTTTCCCGGTTCGCCGGGACACCCCGATGCGAAGACAGCCGATGCCATCATTTCCCATGCGGTGGAGCAGGGGATTAATTATCTGGATACTGCGTATCTCTATCCCGGTAACGAGGCGTGCGTGGGCGCCTCACTTGAGCGCTTGGGGCTGCGCGACCGGGTGTTGCTGGCGACCAAGTTGCCGCACGCTTCGTGCAAGTGCGCGGAGGATTTCGACCGGTTCTTCGACGAGCAACTGCGTCGCCTGCGGACCGACCATATCGACTATTACCTTATGCACAACATCACTTCGCCCGCCCAGTGGGAGCGCGTGGTGGCGTTAGGCATCGAAGACTGGATTGCGCACCAAAAGGCTGCGGGGCGTATTCGCCAGATAGGTTTTTCGTATCACGGCAGTGCGGCGGACTTCCTCACGATGCTCGACGCGTATGACTGGGATTTTTGCCAGATTCAGTACAACTACGCTGGAGAGCGCTACCAAGCGGGAACGGCGGGACTTATAGCAGCCGCCGAGCGCGGGCTCGCGGTGTTTGTGATGGAACCGCTTTTGGGCGGACGCCTGGCGGGCAAGCTGCCTCCGCGGGCCCGCGCCGTGCTCGATGACGTACGCGATCCGTACCTGAAGACGCCGGCTGCTTGGGGCCTTTCGTGGGTGTGGAACCATCCTCAAGTCACGATGCTGCTTTCGGGCATGACCGATACCGCTCAGGTGGACGAGAACGCGGTGCTGGCCGATCGGGCCCTGCCGGATTCGATGACAGCCGCTCAGCTCGATACCATCGCACGCGTGCTGGCGGAGTTTGAAAAATCGAATCGCGTGCCCTGCACGGGATGCGGCTACTGCATGCCATGTCCCAAGGGTATTAACATTCCCGGCTGCTTTGCCGCTTACAACGCGAGCTATGCGCACAGCTGGTTTACGGGGCTGTCGCAATACTTTACGGCGAGCGCGGTGCGCACGAGCGAGCCCAAGCTCGTGAGCAATTGCGTCAAGTGCGGCAAATGTGCGCGTCACTGCCCGCAACACATCGATATCCCCGAGCGTCTCGACGACGCGCGCCGACGTTTCCAGCCTGGCCCCGTAACGGCCGCGCTTAAAGTCTTCAGCAAAACTCGCTCCTCATGACCCTTTTATATCTTGTGATGGAATAGTTCCTGTTTGCGGCAGAATAGGGCGATAGCAGGAACTATTTCGTCGCAACTGAAGGGGGCTGTCGTGGGCTATCGGGATTCATGTGATGATTTGCGTGAGGTTCGTTGGGGCGTTTTGGGCGCTGGGCACATTTCGCATCGATTTGCATCGTCGCTCAAGAAGGTCGACGGGGCACGGCTGGTGGCTGCGGCCGGCCGCACTCCTGCACATGTCGAGGAATTTTGTCGAGCGTTTTCGGTCGATGCTGCGCACAGTTATGTCACGGCTGACGATGGCGGCGATGCGGCTTATGATGCGCTGATTGCCGACCCCGATGTCGACGCAATCTACTTGGCTCTTCCGCATGGTATGCATACGCGTTGGGCCTGTCGCGCGCTGCGCGCCGGAAAGGCCGTGCTGTGCGAAAAGCCGGCCGTTTTGAGTGAGGAAGAGGCTCTCTCGATTGCCTCCGCCTCTCGCGAGTGCGGCGTGCTGTTTATGGAGGCGATGAAGAATCGGTTTTGCCCGATGCGCACTCGCGTGGAGGACTTGCTTGCGTCGGGCGAGTTCGGCTGTATCGTCTCGATCGAAAGCGTGCAAAAACTCGATTATGGTGAGTTCCCTTCGAGTTATCTGCTCGATCCGTTGCAGGGCGGCTGTCTATATGACATGGGCTGCTATGCGGTCGGGTGGTTTGAGGATCTGCTTGCGGGTGCGTGCGATGTTTCGTCTCGTGAAGTTCGCTGGCGTGACGTATTAGGCGGCCGCGTGGATTGGGCCGATGAGATCCATATGAGTGTCGGCGGTATACCCATTCATATGGTGTGCGACGGCAAAGCAGCATATGAAAGCCGCTTAATGATTGCTTGCGAACGGGGTTCGGTGGAAATCGAGCGCCTCCATCGCCCCGAGCTCGCCCATGTGAAGTACTCCGACGGACGAATGCTCGAAATTAATGCCCCGTTTGATGTCGATGATTTCTACGGCGAAATTCAGCATGCGACGCAGCTCGTCCAGACGGGAGAGCTTGAAAGCCCCGTTATGCCTCTTGCCGCCACGCAGCGCTGCGCGCAGATAATCGATGCGATTCGCTTGACGCTCTAGGCTGCGGTGCTGGTGCTCAAGGGGGCTCGGCGGACCTTGCCCCTGATGCCCCTTTTATATCTTGCGGTGGAATACGGTCTGATTGCGCCAAAATAAGGCACCAATAGACCGTATTTCACCGCAACTGATGAGGGGGAGTTGGAGATGCTGACGATCGGGTGTCATCTTTCGACGACGAAGGGCTATCGGGCGATGGGGGAGACGGCGTTGTCCATTGGCGCCAATACCTTTGCGTTCTTTACGCGCAACCCGCGCGGTGGCAAGGCAAAAGACCTTGACATGGATGACGTGGCGGCTCTGCGCGAGCTTATGGCGCAAAACGACTTTGGACCGCTGGTGGCGCATGCCCCGTATACCTATAACCCCTGCTCCGCTAAGGAGCGAGCGCGCGAGTTTGCCTTGGAGGCTATGGCGGAAGATTTGCAGCGTCTGGAAGCACTGCCCGGCAACTACTACAACTTCCATCCCGGTGCGCATGTGGGACAGGGGGCAGACGCCGGCATTCAGATGATTGTCGACACGCTGTGCCAGGTGATGTTTGAGGGACAGCAGACGACGGTATTGCTTGAGACCATGGCGGGCAAGGGCACCGAGGTGGGCCGTAGCTTTGAAGAGCTGACGCGCATTATCGAGGGCGTTGCCGCCAAGTGCCCGGAGCTGTCCGATAAGCTGGGCGTTTGTTTGGACACCTGCCATGTGAGCGATGCTGGCTACGACATCATCCATGACCTGGACGGCGTACTCGACGAGTTCGACCGCGTGGTGGGTATCGAGCGCTTGCGCGCCGTGCATATCAATGACTCCAAGAACCCCTGCGGCGCCCATAAGGATCGCCACGAGTGCATCGGCAAGGGATACCTTGGCAGCGAGGAGTTTGGCGGTGATATGCAGGTTATGCAGATTATTGTATCGAATAGCCGTTTGCGTGCATTGCCGTTCATTTTGGAGACGCCGAACGAACTTGCAGGTTATGCAGCTGAAATCAAACTTTTAAGGTCGTTACAGCAGTAACGACTGTCACAAAGTGGAGTGTTCCATTCACGTTATGTGATTGTTTCAATCAGTTTTCTAATTGCAGATTCGCACTTACAGGTGCATAATAACCAACAGTTTTTGCAGGCCTCTGAATCAAATGGGGTCACTGGAAGGAGACTGATTATGAAGCTCAAGAAGCTTGGTGCATTTGCCGCCACGGGCGCCATGGCGCTCGCTCTCGCACTGACGGGCTGCGGCTCGTCCAACGCCACCTCTGGTTCTGATGCCAGTTCCAGCAGCTCTGACGACGCTAAGGTCGAGAAGGTCGACGGCTCCAAGGAGTACGCGCTCGTCAAGGACGGTACGCTCACCGTCGGCACCTCTGCCGAGTACGCGCCGTTTGAGTACAAGGATGACAACGGCGACTACCAGGGCTTTGACCTTGAACTCATTAAGGCTATCGGCGATAAGCTGGGTCTGGATGTCGAGTACGTCAACAACGACTTCGACACGCTGGTTCCGGGCGTCGCTTCGGGCGCCAAGTACGACGTCGCCATCGCGGCTATCACTGACACGCCCGAGCGTGAGAAGGAAGTCACTTTCTCCGACTCTTACTACATGGACGATCAGGCTATCGTGACCAAGGTCGATAACACCGACATCACGGCCGACAACTTCAGCGAGAAGCTCAACAACGCCGACGCTACCATCATCGTCCAGTCTGGCTCGACCGCCGAGGCCTTTGCCCAGGAGAACTTCCCCAAGGCCAAGATTGTTCCCTACAAGGACGCCACCGAGTGCTTCAGCGCCCTGCAGTCCGATAAGGGCGACGCAGTAGTCACCAACCGCTCCGTTGCCAGCCAGCTGACCGCCGAGCAGTTCAACACCTGCCAGACCATCAAGCAGATTAGCACCGGCGAGGAGTACGCCATCGCCATCAACCAGGGCAACACCAAGCTCAAGGACGACATCAACCAGGCCATCAAGGACCTGACCGACGACGGTACCGTTGACGCCCTCATGGCTAAGTACAGCATCAAGTAAATTAATGCTTGATTGCGTGCGGGCCCTTTCCGTTTTGCGGAGAGGGCCTTTGCGCTTCTCTCGACGGACCGCGTTTCCGTCTTGTTTTGCCGGCAACTTCTACGATAGGAGCCACCTTGTCTCGATTGAACAAAGGGGCCACGGAGCAGCGTTTTTCACTGTCCGCCTTGCTCCAAAAGCTAGCCTGCATCATGGCCGTGGCGCTCGCGCTGGTGTGCGCGGGGGCATATGCGCCCACGACCGCCCAGGCGCTTGAGACCGCAAAGATTACCGCCCGACCCAACACCGGTTCGGGCAGCGCTGTGGTCGGCGGCACCGAGACGCGCATTACCTGGGAAGTTCAGGCCGATTCGGATGAGGAGCTGAGCGGTCTTTCGCTGACGTTTGTCGACGGCACGACGTTTGGTACCGATGACACGCGATTGACGATGCTCTCGGGCGAGGACCTCATGGACCGTACGCCCATGAAGCCCACGTGCAAGGCCGATGGCCAGACGCTCAAGATCGACTTTGGCGAGACGGCGCCTGCCGGCGGCTTTTTCCGTGTTGAGGTTTACGGCGTGACGTTCCCCGTCGAGGGCGGCGACGAGGCCTTTAGCGGAACCTACATCTTGGCTGACGGCTCGACCAAGAAGATCTCCAAGATTCCGTCGGTGGAGATCAAGGGCGTGACGGCATTCGATAACTTCCTGGCCGACCTTAAGGAGCAGCCGTGGATCGAGGCGTGGAACTCAAATATGTTCCTCCGCCTGTTCCTGAACCCGGTTATTTTGGTCCAGAGCCTGCCGATCGTCTTCAAGGGCTTCCTCATGTCGCTCTCGATCGTGCTTGTGGCGTTCCCGCTGGCAATTCCCTTCGGTTTTGCGTTGTCGCTCATGCGCATCTCCAAGTCGCGCATCCTGCGCTGCCTTGCCGGCATCTACGTGAATATCATCCGCGGCACGCCGGCGTTCCTGCAGATCTATATCGCGTTCTTTGGCCTGCCACTGGCCGGCGTCAAGGTGGATGATTATGTCCTGGGCGTCATCGTCATGTCCATGAACTCGTCTGCGTATCTGTGCGAGATTTTCCGTGCCGGTATTCAGTCGATTCCTAAGGGCCAAAACGAGGCTGCTCGCTCGCTGGGCATGAATGCCTTCCAGACACTACTTTACGTTATGATTCCGCAGACGTTCCGCAATGTTCTGCCTACGCTGACCAGCGAGTTTATCCTGCTCTACAAGGATACGTCGCTGCTCGCCGCCGTGGGCGTGGTCGAGATCGTCATGAACGCCCGTACCATCGTGGCCACGACGGGCTCCATTACGCCGTATGTGGTCGCCGCCCTGTTCTATCTGGTCATTACTCTGCCGCTTGCTCGCTTGGTGAGCGGTCTTGAGGCGAGGCTGCTGGGTACGGCCGAAACCAAAAAGAAGCGTCCCGCCAAGAGCGCCGGACGGGTCGTCGCGACGCCCGCTGATCACATCGCCGGTCTGTAAGGAGGTCCTATCATGAGCGAAACCAATAACTCGAACGAGGTCGTCGTCAGCATCAAGAACCTCCAGAAGGCCTTTGGCGATAACGTGGTCCTGCGCGATATCGATCTGGATGTGCACAAGGGCGAGGTCGTTGTAGTTCTGGGTCCTTCTGGCTCGGGCAAGTCGACGATGCTTCGCTGCATCAATCGTCTGGAGCACCCCACGAGCGGCTCGATTGTCGTTGAGGGCGTGGACGTGTGCGCCAAGGGCGTGGACCTCAACAAGGTACGTACGCATCTGGGCATGGTGTTCCAGCAGTTCAATTTGTTCCCGCACCTGTCAGTCAAAAAGAACGTCATGCTTGCGCAGCAAAAGGTACTCAAGCGCAGCAAGGAAGAGGCCGAGAAGATTGCCGTTGAGGAGCTGACCAAGGTTGGTCTTGCCGAGCGCATCGACTTTATGCCGAGTCAGCTTTCGGGCGGCCAGCAGCAGCGCGTGGCCATCGCCCGTGCCCTATCGATGAACCCGCACGTGATGCTCTTTGACGAGGCCACGTCCGCGCTCGACCCAGAGCTCGTCCGCGACGTGCTGGGCGTTATGCGCGACTTGGCCCGCGACGGCATGACCATGATCGTCGTGACGCACGAGATGGGCTTTGCCCGTGACGTCGCCGATCGCGTCGTCTTTATGGACGGCGGCGTTATCGTGGAAGAGGGTACGCCGAGCGAGGTCTTTGACCACCCCAAGAGCGAGCGCACCAAGGCGTTCTTGGGCAATATTTCGTAGCCGGCTGATGTAACTGCCGTTACAAAAGAGCGGGGCTGGACTTGAATCCAGCCCCGCTCTTTTGTAGGGATGGGGATGCGCTTTGATGCAGGCTCTCTTGGAGACCCCGGGCTCGTTACGCGAGCTCCGCTCCCAGGGCCTTGCAGGCCGCCTCGCCCTCATCGTCGGGCGCATCGTAGCAAATGACGGAGTCCACGACGTTGACGCCGGCCTCGTCGGCGTCGGCCTTCCAGTTGTCCATCCACTCGCCCTCGGCCCACGAATAGGAGCCAAAGAGGACGACCTTCTTGTCGCCGAGGGTCTCCTTGACCTCGTCCCACATAGGCTGAAACTCGTCATACTCAAGCTCCTCGGAGCCCATGGCGGGGCAGCCGAAGGCGAAGGCATCATATTCGGCGGCCTTGTCGGCAGAGAAGTCGGCGCAGGGGATGACCTCAGTCTCGGCCCCCGCGGACGTGGCGCTTTCGGCGACGAGGTTTGCCATGGCCTCGGTATTGCCCGTGCCGCTCCAGTAGACGACGGCGATCTTGCTCATGTTTTGTCCTTTCGGTCGTGCGGCGCTTGCCGCGGCTTGTACGTTCTATCGGGTTGCCTGGGCAAGTTGCGCCAGGCTGCAGCCCTGCTGATAGATAAAAGTGAAGTATTGGGTGCAGGCACGGTAGGCATCAAACGTCGCAAGCGCCTGCTCGACATTTGCGTAGACCTTCCAGGCCCCAAAGACCTTGTAGTTCTCGCCGCGCTGGACGATAAACTCGTGCACGTCGTCGTAGGGATATCCAAGGAAGTAGCCTATTTCGTGCGGAAACTCGCAGGTGCAGTCTTTGCTGCAGCTAGCTTGCTGGGGTAGTGCGCATCGAGTCTGGCTGCAGGCGCATTCCGCGACGTTATTGCTCGCGAGCGTGATGCGTGATGCCAAATGCACAAGGCATGCCGAAAGGTCTCTCGTATCGTAGCCTTCCGAGGTGAGCGCCGTTTGGACGCGAGGGTCTGCGAAATAGGTGGCGAGGCTTTTGGCTTGGTACACGTACACGAGTGCTCCGCAGGGCCGCCAGACCAAAACACTCAGGTGGATGCCGAGCGGGTCAAGCTCGCGATTGCACTGGGCGATAACGTTGAGCAGGCGTGCTCGGCGTTCTGCGATGGTTTCGGTTGTGGTCGAGCCGTTCCCGTGGGCGTAGGTGCCTGGATAGGTAAAGAGCGATGCCGGCTTGATGCCCGCGACCGTGGGAGAGCAGTTGCGCACGACCGCTGCCTGAAACGTTGGGATGTCTATGGTTCGAGTCACGGCGCTCCTTACGGATCTAAACTGTTAGCCTAGGAAAACTTATACACGAAAGTAAGCCATGGTCAACAAAAAAGTTTGAAGAGGGAAACTAATTGACCGAACAGACATGATTTTGGGTTAAGATGGGGGCACCCCATGGGGGTATCTAGATAGTGCTACTTGAAAGGGGAGCGCATGAGTGACTTGCTCAACCCTGCGAATCTCATCGTGCTGGCCGTCATTGCCGTCGGCATGTTTTTTGGACTGCGTCGCATTGCCGCTTCGACACACGGGAAGAGTTGCTGCAGCGATGGTACGAGCGGCAAGAAGGCCAAAAAGGTTGTTGTGGTGGATACCGATGCGTCACACTATCCCTATAGCGATGAGCTGCTCATCGGCGGCATGAACTGTGACGGCTGCGCTCAGAACGTAGCCAATGCCCTCAATGCGCTGGATGGCGTGTGGGCAACGGTGACGTATGCGGACCACACGGCACGCGTGCGCTCTAAGCGGCCGGTTGATCGTGGTGTCCTCGAGACGGCCGTGAAAGACGCGGGCTACTACGTCATGACTCTGTAAGCGCCGCCCTGGATGCGCTTCCTTGGCTAGGCTCGTCCGCGCAGTTCGATGTCTTGGATGTCGTCGAAGTCGATGGCGATGTCTCGGAGTTTGAGGAGCTTGAAGGCGGGGAGCGCCTCGTCGAGGATGCCGGTGCGGCTGCGATAGCCGTATGTATCGTAATAGGTGACACGAATCAAGTCGCCACGTTTGAGACCCTCGAGCTTTTTAGAAAGCGCGAGGGCTTTTTCTTCCGTGAGCTCACGTTTTGGCTCGACGGTGATTTCCTGCTTGCGCACGAGTTCGTAGTATCCCGTGAGGGCGGCAAAGGGCATAAACTGTGCGGCGCGGTTGGCGCGCACGGCACCGTTGGCAGTGAGGTTGGGGTCGGCGGCGCGGCGTCTGCCCTCGGGGTCCGCCAGGCGCTCGAAGGCGGTCGGCGGGCGCACGGGCTGCTGCTTGGGTTTAGGCACGATGTCCTCCAACTTGGCCGTTGCGTTCGCGCGCGGTGGCGCCGGCGGTAAAGCTTAATCCCTTGACGAGCGCGTTCTTGCCGTACTTGCCTTTCACGGCCAGGACGGCGCGCGCCAGGTCGCGCTCGCGCTCATCGGCCTCGATATCGCTGAACAGATCGATGGTGGCAAATTCCTCGGGCACAAGATTGCCAAATCCCAGGTTGATGCGCTTGACCGGTCGTTTGGGATCGACCGTTTGTGCCCAAAGGTCATCGAAATACCCCATGATTTTCTTAAACGAATTAGTGCGCTCGGGCAGCTTTCGCGAGGCGTTGGAGTGCGCAAAGAGTGCGGCATAGCCACCACGCGGTTTGCCGCCATGCTCTCCCACAAAGATGCCATCGATTGCCTGCGCTTCGCGCACCAGGCGACGCCTTTCGTCATCGCGCTGGACGGGCTTGGGAGCACGGGGCGCGAGCTCGGGGCCGTCGGTCGCTGCGGGCTCGATGCTCGAGGTGCTCGAGCGCAAGTGTCCGCAGCCGTCTATATACTGCGCCGTGCCGCTGGCGTTGAGCCGGCGTATGTCGGCGCGCTCGCTCGCGTAGCCCACAAAGAGCGAGATGCTGTCGCAGACCACGTGCTTATCGACTAGATCCAACACGGCGTTGTCGACCATTTCGCGCAAGACGGTGTAGGCCTGCTCGTAGGCATAGCCCTTCGAGAGCACCTGTCCTGTGGTGGTCGAGGTCGCTTGCGGGCGATAGGCTTGGATATCGGCGATGGTTGTCGGCTCGCGCCCGAAGGCGTGGTCGATGAGATATTCGGCATTGACGCCGAGTTCGTCGTAGAGCAGGTTCTCGTCGAGTGCGGCGACGCCCATCAGGTCGTAGACGCCGTATTTCTCGAGACGGGCCGCCACGCCGGGGCCGATGCCCCAGATGTCGGCGATGGGGCGATGGGGCCAGATCTCCTTGCGAAAGATCTCGTCGTCGAGTACGCCAATGCGGCTGGCTACGTGCTTGGCGGTGATGTCGAGCGCCACCTTGGCCTGGAATAGGTTGGGGCCGATACCGACCGTCGCCGTGATGCCGGTGCGCCCCAAGACCTCGTCGCGCAACATGCAGGCGAACCCTTCGGCATCGGTGTGATAAAGGTCCAGATAGGGCGTCACGTCGATAAAGCACTCATCGATGGAGTAGACGTGAATGTCTTGCGGACTCACGTATTCCAGATAGATGCCGTAGATTTGCGCCGACACCTCCATGTAGTGTTGCATGCGCGGCACTGCTTTGATGTAGTCGATGCCGTCGGGAATCTCGAATAGACGGCAGCGGTTGTGTATCCCGAGGTCCTTCATGGTCTGCGTGATAGCGAGACAGATGGTCGTGCGTCCGCGCGATTCGTCGGCAACGACCAGGTTGGTGGTGAGCGGATCGAGCCCACGATCGACGCACTCGACGCTGGCATAAAACGTCTTGAGGTCGATGCAGATGTAGGTGTGCTGCTCGTGCTCCATCCGAGCCTCCCATCAAACACATGTTCTTATCGAATACCTGTTCGATAATACCTGCTCGACCGGACACCGTCAAAACCTGCCCCTTTTTGGCAGGTATGGTCGTGCGGCTGCATCGGGTTTTTAACGCAGCCCTAAAGAGTGCGTAACAGCTCGGAAAAGCTCGCTTCGTAGCATGAGGCTAACGATTGATACCACCATAAAGCACGGAAGGGTTGTGGGGATAATGGTCAACTATGGGTTTGGTATGCCGACGCGCTTGGTTGCGGATGGGGATGTGGCTCGCTGGTGCGGGCGATTGGTTGCCCACTATGGCGGCACCAAGGCACTGGTCGTGCTGGGAGGCGACAAGCACACGCGTGATGAGCTCGTTTCGGCGGCGCTGGGCTCGGTTGATCGAGCTCTGCTCGAGCGCGTGCTTTTCCGCTGCGGCTCGGTTGAAGGCGACGGAGGAGACGAGCTGATCGACGAAGCCGTGGCCCTGGCGATCGACGAAGGCGTGGACTTTGTCTTGGCGATTGGCGATGCCGATACTGCCGGCTTTGCGCGCGAGCTCGCCCGTCGCATGGGGGCGCTCGATGTCGGCGAAGACGGTTTTGTCCCTTATGGATGTATCGTCTCGGAGGGCAAGGTGCCTGCCGTCGTGGGGGCCGGCGAGGTTCCCGTTTTTGCCATCATCGCGCCCGAACTGCTGGAGGGCATCGGGTCTCCTCTGCGTGAGTTGCTCGGTAGCGTCTGCGCTGCGGCCTAATATTTGGCATAAAGGGATAGGTTATTTTTGATTGGTAAAGCGTTTGACCTGCCAAATTAAACCTGTCCCTTTTTGGTCGGTTGCCGTTTGGGGGCCGATTGGCAACGCTCGCTGATTATAGTCTTGACCTGCGCTAGAATAGTGGCATCTGAATGTCCGGGCGCATGGAGGCGTGCGCCCGTATGCTGAGGAGGACTCTATGGCAACTGTTGCCGCACCTATCGATGCTACGTCGACTGCCGCTTGGAAGGCGCTCGAGGCCCATCAGGAGAAGCTCGAGGCCGAGGGTATCGACCTCAAGGCCTGGTTCGCCGCCGATGCCGAGCGCGTGAACAAGCTGAGCTTTGACGCCGGTGACCTGCACTTCGACCTGTCCAAGAACCTGGTGACTGATGAGACCGTCAAGCTGCTGTGCGATCTTGCCCGCGAGGTGAAGCTCGAGGAGCGCCGCGACGCCATGTTCTCCGGCGAGCACATCAACACCACCGAGGACCGCGCCGTCCTGCACACCGCGCTGCGCCGCCCGGCAAGCGAGAAGGGCCAGCTCATCGTCGACGGCCAGGACGTCGTCGCCGACGTGCACGAGGTTCTCGACCGCATGTATGCCTTCGCCGAGCGCGTGCGCTCCGGTGAGTGGAAGGGTGTTACCGGCAAAAAGATCGAGCACCTGGTGTCCATCGGCATCGGCGGCTCCGATCTGGGCCCGGTCATGGCCTACGAGGCCCTGCGTCCCTACGCCGACGCCGGTATTGACTGCCGCTACATCTCCAACATCGACCCCAACGATCAGGCAGAGAAGCTCAAGGGTTTGGATCCCGAGACCACGCTCGTGATTATCGTCTCCAAGACTTTCACCACGCTCGAGACCCTCACCAACGCTCGCGAGGTCAAGACCTGGATGCTCGAGCAGCTCAAGGCTCAGGGTGCCATCGACGGCTCCGATGAGCAGAACGCCGAGGCCGTGGCCAAGCACTTTGTCGCCGTTTCCACCGCGCTCGAAAAGGTCGAGGCCTTCGGTATCGACCCCGCCAACGCCTTCGGTTTTTGGAACTGGGTCGGCGGCCGCTATTCCGTCGACTCCGCCGTGGGTCTGTCGCTGATCGTCGTGCTCGGCCCCGAGCGCTTCCAGCAGTTCCTTGAGGGCTTCCACGCCATCGACGAGTACTTCTGCAACACCCCGCTCGAGAACAACGCCGTCGCGCTGATGGGCCTGCTCAACGTCTGGTACGTCAACTTCTTCGGTTCCAAGAGCCACGCCGTGCTGCCGTACTGCCAGTATCTGCACCGCTTCCCGGCCTACCTGCAACAGCTCACCATGGAGTCCAACGGCAAGCACGTCCGCTGGGACGGCAGCGCTGTGACCTCCGATACCGGTGAGATCTTCTGGGGCGAGCCCGGTACCAACGGTCAGCACGCCTTCTACCAGCTGCTGCACCAGGGCACCGTGGTGGTCCCGGCCGACTTTATCGCTTTCGCCAACACTGCCAACCCCGCAACCGACAGCGGCCAGGACGTCCACGAGCTGTTCCTGGGCAACTTCCTGGCCCAGACCAAGGCGCTCGCCTTTGGTAAGACGGCCGACGAGGTTCGTGCCGAGGGCACGCCCGAGCAGATCGTCCCGGCCCGCTGCTTTGAGGGCAACCGTCCGACGACCTCGATCTTCGGCGACACGCTGACCCCGTTCGCACTCGGCGAGCTCATCGCCCTGTACGAGCACATCACGTTTGTCGAGGGCACGGTCTGGGGCATCGACTCCTACGACCAGTGGGGCGTCGAGCTGGGCAAGCAGCTTGCCAAGCAGATCACCCCGGCCTTCCACGACGACGCTGCCAAGGCCGAGCAGGACGCTTCGACCCAGGCGCTCATCGAGTTCTACCGCGCTCACCGCAAGTAGTTTTTACGGCCGAGTTGGCTTATGGCTGAAAGGGGCCCGTATCCGTTGGGATACGGGCCCTTGCTATTTGGATAGGATGGAATGTATCGGGAGGCGCCTCGACGGGCATCGCAATCGTCGAAGGCGCGCCGTTCATGTTCGGGACAATATGACTTTTTACCCGTTGCAGACAGAGCCGCCGTGGGTGTTCTGTATGATGGCTCAGACAAGGTTGTTCAATGATAGGGAGGCATATATGGCAATCAAAGCCATCGCAATGGATATCGACGGTACACTCACCAACGACCAAAAGGTCATCAGCCCGCGTACGTGCGAGAAGCTGCTCGCTGCGCAGGAGTCGGGCATTAAGCTCATCTTGGCTTCGGGTCGTCCTGCATGGGGGCTGCACGCCTTGGCGCAGGAGCTCGACCTTCAAAACCATGATGGTCTGCTAGTTGCCTTTAATGGCGCGCACGTGGTCGACGCTCAGACCGATGAGGTCCTATTTGATCAGGCCATGCCGGCTGACGAACTGCACCGTCTGATTGATCATCTGCGCAATTTCGACGTGATTCCTATGATTTCGCTCGGTCGCGATTTGCACGTCGAGGACTCGTACCATTGCATGATCACGCTGCCTGACGGCTTGCGGAAGAATATCGTCAAGTATGAGCGCGATGCGTGCGATCTTAAGATTCGCGAGGTCGAGAGCCTGCATGAGGTCGTGGACACTTATCCCGTGGACAAGCTGCTGACGGCGGGTGATCCGACCTACCTGCAGGCGCATTACGAGGAGATGTATGCGCCCTTTACCCAGACGCTTTCGGGCATGTTTACGGCCGACTGGTACTTTGAGTACACGGCGCCCGGTATCGACAAAGCCCGTGCGCTCGAGGGTGCCCTGCCCAAGCTCGGTATCGATGCCAGCGAGGTCGTCTCGTTTGGCGACGGCCAGAACGACAAGTCCATGATTGAGTGGGCCGGCACCGGTGTTGCCATGGGCAACGCCGTCGATGAGGTTAAGGCAGTTGCCCAGATGGTAACCGCCGATAACAACGAAGACGGTATTGCAGTGGCGCTGGATAAGCTGCTGGGCTAGAATCGCCGATAATGTATGGTTCGGGCGCCTGCTTACAGGCGCCCTTTTGTTAGGGAGGGTGCCGTGTCCGCATTTCCGTTCGATGCCGTTATCTTTGACATGGACGGCGTTATTGTCGATACCGAGTATTACTACCTGGGCGAGACTGCCGCGTTTGCCAAGGAGCTTGGGCTTAATCTGACTCAAGAGGAGTTGAATGGGCAAGTCGGTACCTCGCATCAGTTCTTCCTGCATATGCTGGTCGATTGGTTTGAGCGCGCCGGTAAGGGGCATTTCACTGGCGAGGAAGCGTTGGCCCGTTGGGACGAGTGGGCGCATAAGCGTCCGCGCGACTATCAGGCTTTGATTAACCCAGGCGCCGTGGATACGATTCGAGAGCTGCCGCGCCGTGGCGTTCGCGTGGCGCTTGCCAGCTCGTCTCCCATGGATAGCATCGAGGAAGTGCTCAACGCGTGTGGGCTGTCGGATGCCTTTGAGTATGTGGTGAGCGGCGAGCAGTTTAAGGAGAGCAAGCCCGAGCCCGACATCTACCTGCATGCGCTGGACCTGCTGGGGCTGCCCGCGAATCGCTGCTGCTGCGTTGAGGATTCGGTGCCTGGCATCACTGCCGGCAAGCGAGCCGGCCTGACGGTCATTGCCAAGCGCGAGGAGCGCTTCGGCTTTAGCCAGGACGCCGCGGACAAGATTATCGACCAGCTGCCGGAGCTACTGGAACTCGCGTAGATCCTGGGCGGTACTGCTGTCACAACAGTGGTTCCGTTGGCATAAGAGAGGGGCGCGCTATGGCATTTAACGTGAGCGCACTGGGGTTTGGCGACAACGTCGTCGACCGCTACGAGCATATTCGCACGATGTATCCGGGTGGCAATGCGGTGAACTTTGCCGTGTATGCCAAGAAATGCGGAGCCGCGCGCTCCGCGTATATGGGCATCTTTGGTAATGACGCTGCTGCCGAGCACGTGATTGCGAGTCTTGAAGATGAGGACGTTGAACTAGCCAAATGCAAGCAGCTCATCGGTGAGAATGGTGCTGCGCGCGTGACCGTCGTTAACGGCGACCGTGTTTTCCTTGGCTCCAATGAGGGTGGCATCCGTGGTGATGCTCGCTATGTGCTCGATCGCTTTGACCTTGCGTACATGAAGCAGTTCGACGTAGTCCACTCGGGCAACTATTGCTTTACCGAGCGCGAACTTCCCAAGTTGAAGGCCGCGGGCATCACGGTTTCGTTTGACTTCTCGGACGATTCGACCGACGAGTACTACGAGCAGATTGCTCCCTACGTTGACTTCGCATTCTTTAGCGCGGCAGACGCCGCGAGCGAGGATGAGATTCGCGAGCGTCTGGCATGGGTGAAGAGCCTAGGTCCGCGTTTTGTATCGGCAACGGCTGGCGCTGAGGGCTGCATTGCCTATGATGGCGATCGTTATTACCGCCAACTGGCTAAACCGGTAACGGAAATGAAGGACACTATGGGTGCGGGTGACTCGTTTCTGACTTCGTTCTTGATGTGCTATCTCGATTCCGCCAAGCGTGGCGAGGATGGCGTCGAGGCCATCGAGCGTGCACTCGACTTTGCGGCGGGGTTTGCTTCGACCGTATGCGGCATGGAAGGCTCTTGGGGCCATGGGGCGCCGATTTCCGAATAGGCGAGCAGTCCCGGGGAGTCGAATTGTCGCCTCCCCGGGACTCCATGGACAAAAAATGCTAAATATGAGTACTGTCACTAATTTAGTAACAGCGAAATTTAGCTTTTGAGGGCCTAGTTGGGTGTCTGCGAGCGATTAAAACCTGCTAAAAATGACTTTAACCACCTTAAAGTGCCTTGATAATGGATAGCTGTAGGTGGCGCGCGCAGACGTGGTGTAAGAGCGTCCCGAGGTCCGTCG
>NZ_QRZD01000065.1:0-566 GCF_003464565.1 Collinsella sp. AF14-35 | reverse complement strand
CAGGTGCGCATCCGGCAGCTTCGCGGTCATGCTCCAGAACGGGAGCGTGATGATGCCGGGGGTCATCTCGCCCACGCCAAGCTCCAGCAACAGCACGCGGCGATCGCTGCGCTCGCGCACGAAGCGCTCGTATCGTCCGAGGCTCTCGCGCCAGGCCGCACCCTGCAGAAACGTGTCGTCGCGCACCCACGGCACAAGCTGCCAGCCGCAGTGCGGGCATCGGGGGACATCCTCGCTGAGGACCTCGAACCCCGCCATGCCCGCGAGCATGCGCTCGACGTAGGGGCTCGCGTCGAAGAGCTCGTCACAGCATGGCTGCTTGCACTGAAGGTGCGCGAAGCTTCCCTGATAGTTACAGGTTCTCTCGTCGGGAAACGTCTTCTCGGCCTGGGTGTCCACATTGGCGCTCAGGATGAAGTAGTCCTTATGGCCGATGAGGGACCGTAGGTCGAGATAGGGCTGCGAGGCCAGCTCGCGCAGCATGAAGTCGATGTATCGCGCATAGTATGCCCACTGCTGCTCGAGGCTGGGGTAGAGGTGGTAGAAGCCGTCGAAAAGGCTCTTGA
>NZ_QRZD01000064.1:0-570 GCF_003464565.1 Collinsella sp. AF14-35 | reverse complement strand
GCAAGGAGATATATTGCCAGACCGGAGGGGCGCCGGGGGCGGGAATCGCGCACTCCATATTTTGTTCACAAATTAATTAGCTGGCTTCGAGTTGCTCAGAGTCACACATTTGGTCATAAACCATGGACAGACCGTATGACCTCGGGAATCTTGCTGTCCACTGTAGACATAGCATCTTTATACCCTCGTCGGTCTCTGCTAGTTAGCCCGTCATAAATAGAAGGACAACGTTAACAAACCTATAAAACACCAGCGGGGGCTCTATCACTAATTAGACAGAGCCCCCGCTGGCGGAGTGTATTTAATTGAAACAATACCCCTTAACTGATTTACTGGAAATAAGGAGCATAAGATCCGTCCGGATAAACGTGACGACAGAACCCTGGAGCCGACTGAGCGCCACCAGAAAGCGACATAAGCAAGAAGATCGGCTCTACCTCACCGCGGACGGCAACGATGCCCTCGACTAAAGACAATCCGAGCACTCCTGAAACAGATAGGGCAAATGTCAGCTTATATAACGCAAAAAAGGGGGAGGCCGCGAGGCCTCCCCCTTCTTCAAGTCATCCG
>NZ_QRZD01000063.1:364-594 GCF_003464565.1 Collinsella sp. AF14-35 | reverse complement strand
CTGCCGATGAAGCCGCAGCCGCCCGTGACGATGATGTTCTTGGGTTCGAAGATCTCGGACATGAGGGGTTCCTCCTAGTACTCGCGCGGGCTGTTGACGATCTCGCCGGCGGCGACCTTCTTCAGGTGCCGCCCGTAGACCGACTTGCCGTAGGCCTTCGCTGCCTCCTCGAGCTCGGCGGTCGTGATCCAGCCGTTCTCCCAGGCGATCTCCTCGGGCACGGACACGGG
>NZ_QRZD01000063.1:0-354 GCF_003464565.1 Collinsella sp. AF14-35 | reverse complement strand
CGGGCACGGACACGGGCAGGTCCTGCGAGTGCTCGACGGCGCGGACGAACTCAGCCGCCTCATGAAGCGACTCCATGGTGCCGGTATCCAGCCACGCGTAGCCGCGGCCGAGGGTGACCACGGACAGCGCCCCCTCCTCCAGGTACATCTGGTTGAGCGTGGTGATCTCCAGCTCTCCGCGGGCCGACGGCTCCACCTTGTGCGCCTTGGCGGCCACGTCGCCCGGGTAGAAGTACAGGCCGGTGACGGCGTAGGAGCTCTTGGGGCGCTCGGGCTTCTCCTCGATGGAGACGGCCCTCCCCTCGCGGTCGAACTCCACGACGCCGAAGCGCTCGGGGTCGTCCACGTGGTAGC
>NZ_QRZD01000062.1:0-1056 GCF_003464565.1 Collinsella sp. AF14-35 | reverse complement strand
GGCGTTGCCGCCAACATCCTGCCGGCCATGGGCTTCGCCATGCTCGGCCGCCTGGTGCTCACCAAGCAGCTCGTGCCCTTCTACTTCCTGGGCTTCCTGCTGTGCTCCTACGCCAACGTGCCCGTCCTGGGCGTCGCCCTGATCGCCATCATCATCGGCATCGACAAGTTCGACCTGCTCGGCCTGGGCGGAGCCCAGCCCCAGCTTTCCGCGGAAGGGGATGAGGACGATGACTTCTAGTCCCGAGAACAAGATCACGCGCTCCGACCTCGTCAAGAGCGCCGTCAACGTCGGCGCCCTGGGCATGGAGTTCTCCTGGACCTACTACAAGCAGATGAACATCGCCTTCTGCCTGATGGTCGCCAACATGCTCAAGAAGATCTACGCCGGCCGCCCCGACGACTACGCCGAGGCCCTGCATCGCCACTGCGCGTTCTTCAACATCACCGTCCAGTTCGCCCCGTTCGTCGGCGGCATCGCGATGGCCATGGAGGAGAAGGTCGCCCGCGGCGAGATCGAGCCCGAGAGCGTCAACGACGTCAAGGCCGCCCTCATGGGCCCGCTGTCCGGCATCGGCGACTCCATCTTCCTGTCGACGCTGCGCGTGGTCGCCGCCGCGGTGGGCATCAGCCTGTGCCAGGCCGGCAACCCCTTCGGCCCCATCGCCTTCCTGCTCATCTACAACGTCCCCGGCTTCGCGCTGCGCATCTGGGGCGCCGTCAAGGGCTACGAGCTGGGCGTGGGCTTCCTGGACGAGGCCCAGAGGACCGGCCTCATGCAGAAGATCATGACCTGCGTGGGCATCGTGGGCGTCATGGTCGTGGGCGCCATGTGCAAGGACATGTTCTGGGCCAGCATCCCGGTGGCCATCGGCTCGGGCGAGGACGCCCAGACCCTCCAGGACATCCTGGACGGCATCATGCCCGGCATGCTCGGCATGCTCGCCTTCTGGCTGTACTACTGGCTGCTGTCCAAGAAGATCAACCCCATGGTGCTGATCGTGGCCACCATGGTCGTGGGCATCATCGGCGCGTTCTTCGGCGTGCTGGCGTAAGG
>NZ_QRZD01000061.1:0-1068 GCF_003464565.1 Collinsella sp. AF14-35 | reverse complement strand
TTACTATTTAACCAAATATCAATTCTTTGGTTAACCATATTTACGCAATTCAATTAACGAAACAGATTTAGGAGCCGTTTTTGCGAACGGCTTAAGCTGTGGTGCAGTCATTGACGTTCTAAAAGACTAGTCGAAAGGGACACTCTTTTCATAGCTCCGACACATGCGCCAACATGCCTGAAATCGGCGCGCTACAGATTGCGCCCATCTACTACTTTTACTCCCGCACCCCTGACCATACGCCCCTATTTTCAAAAATCGCACGTTCGCTACCTGCGGTTTTAATATTGAGATTTTCATCGTTGTTCGAGGTAAGCGACCAAAAGTAGTAGATGGCCCCAATTCCTGGCCGAGGGCATCTCGCCGCTCCTCCACGGGAAAATACGATCCGTTTTCCTCCGTCCCCAAGGAATCACGCGAGCAGGTTCTCGATAGGATCTGGGTCGGAGCTGGGGAGATAACGGATTTCCAGCTCTATGCCGAGCGCTTGGAGTTCTTTGAGGGCGGCGACGTCTGCATCGTCAATGGCAACCGCGGGCGTCACAGGACGCTTGCCCTCCCCTGCCTGCATATGGCCGATGCTAATCTTGGTGATCGGCACACCACCCTTAACCAGCGCGAGCGCGTCGGCAGGTGAGGCTACCATGACCAGAATCCATTGACGCGGCGTTGCGGTATGAATGATGTCGATAGCCCTTTGCACCGAGAAAAACCGCGTCCAGACGCCTTCTGGCGCCGCCACCCTCATAGGTGCCCAATGGCGCGAATCCGCCGCGATCTCATCGTTGACGATCAGAACAAGGTTGGAGCCCACGGCTTCGTTCCACAGCTCAACGTCTTGCCCGTAAATAAACCGGTCATCGATACGTGTAAGAAGAATCTTGGGTTGAGCCATGGCTGCCCCATTCTGTTTGAGACCCATACGAGCGGGACGTCGGCCACCAACTCAACAGCAGGTCAAGTAACAAATGGGCACTGCAGACATCACGCCTCTAATATTAGTGCATTTAGTGCATTTAAAGGGTTGATTTCCGATCTCAGCCGAACACATTGAGCAAATAGGTCGTT
>NZ_QRZD01000060.1:0-1084 GCF_003464565.1 Collinsella sp. AF14-35 | reverse complement strand
GAACCCAAGAACATCATCGTCACGGGCGGCTGCGGCTTCATCGGCAGCAACTTCGTGCACTACGTGGTCAACAGCCACCCCGAGGTCCACGTCACCGTCCTGGACAAGCTGACCTACGCCGGCAACCCCGAGAACATCGCGGGGCTGCCCGAGGATAGGGTCGAGCTCGTCGTCGGCGACATCTGCGATGCTGAGCTCCTCGATAAGATTGTCCCGGGCCACGACGCGATCGTCCACTACGCCGCGGAATCCCACAACGACAACTCCATCGCCGACCCGGAGCCGTTCCTGCGCACCAACGTCGAGGGCACCTTCCGCCTGCTGGAGGCCGTGAGGAAGTACGGCGTCCGCTACCACCACGTCTCCACCGACGAGGTCTACGGCGACCTGGCGCTCGACGACCCGGCGAAGTTCACCGAGGAGACGCCGTATAAGCCGAGCTCCCCGTACTCGAGCACCAAGGCTTCCTCCGACATGCTCGTGCGCGCATGGACCCGCACCTACGGCCTTCGCACCACTATCTCCAACTGCTCCAACAACTACGGCCCCTACCAGCACGTGGAGAAGTTCATCCCCAGGCAGATCACGAACATCGTCGACGGCGTCCGCCCCAAGCTCTACGGGAGGGGCGAGAACGTCCGCGACTGGATCCACACCGAGGACCACTCCAGCGCCGTCTGGGACATCCTCACCAAGGGCCGCGTGGGGGAGACCTACCTCATCGGGGCCGACGGCGAGAGGGACAACATCACCGTCCTGCGCATGATACTCACGGCCATGGGCCGCGACCCCGAGGACTTCGACTGGGTCGCCGACCGCCCCGGCCACGACCGCCGCTACGCCATCGACAGCACGAAGCTCCAGCGCGAGCTCGGCTGGAGGCCGGCACACACCGACTTCGCCGAGGGCCTGAAGGCCACCATCGACTGGTACGTCGAGAACGAGTCCTGGTGGCGCCCGGCCAAGGAGGCCACCGAGGCCAGATACAGGGCGCAGGGCCAGTAAGGCCGCATCCCGGCGAACCGCACCGCGGGGCGCCCGCGCGGGGCCGCAGGGCATGGGGATGATCCTGCGTCCCCGCGCG